>JBBQJR010000262.1:0-4834 GCA_038326125.1 Chthoniobacterales bacterium | reverse complement strand
CCATCGGCGAACTTTCCGGCGGCAACCAGCAGAAGATCGCGCTCGGTCGCCTGCTGCATCACGACGCGAAAATCCTGCTGCTCGACGAGCCGACGCGCGGGATTGATGTCGGCAGCAAGGCGCAAATCTACCGTCTCATCGGCGAACTCGCGGCACAGGGCCGCGCGGTGCTTTTTGTGAGCAGCTACATCCCGGAACTGCTCGGCGTGTGTGATACCATCGGCGTGATGTGCCGCGGCCGCCTCGCCTCCGTGCGCCCCGCCGCGGAATGGAGCGAGCACACGCTCATGGAGGCCGCCATCGGCGCAGGGTAGGGCGGGTATTTTACCCGCCGGGCCGGGTTTTCAACCCGGCCCTTCGGACGTCGAGAGGCTGTCATTTCTCGCAGAACATTCTTCTGAGGATTCCAGAGAGTCTGTCGCGGGATGTGACGCCGACGACGCCCGATGTGCAGAGTTGAAAACTCTGCACGGCGGGTTGCAAACCCGCCCTACCCGATCCTCCGGGCGCTCCGTCGCGCGCTCGACAAAGCACCCGCTCGCCGCCTTACGTTCCCACCCCGCATGAACGTCCTCCGCCGCATCACCTCGCTGCTCAGTCCGGTCCTCGCACTCGCGGTCGTCGTCGGGCTTTTCTGCGCGCTGCTCGCGTGGAAGGACGTGCGCGACTGGCAAAATCGGCAGCAGCAGCAGCACGAGGGCGTCGCGTTCGCCGATGCATTTTCAAAAATGCGCGCGCAGCCCGACGAGGCGTTCAGCGGGCTGAACTCATTCATCACCGGCGGCTCGTGGAAAAAAAATCTCACGCAGACCGCCATTGTCGCCGTCGGTGCGCTCGGGATGATTTTGATCCTTGTGAGCGGCGGCATTGACCTCAGCGTCGGCTCGACGGTCGCGATGTGCAGCGTCTTCCTCGCGAAGGCGCTGAACGCCGGAAATGCGCCGCTCGCCGCGGGGGCGATCGCGATTCTCGCGGGTGCGTGCGTCGGCTGCGTGAACGGCTCGCTCGTCGCGGGGCTGCGGCAGAATCCGTTCATCGTCACGCTCGGCATGATGAGCGTGATCCGCGGCGTCGCGCTGTGGCGCTCGGAAAATCAGACGGTGAATCTCGACGGAAAGGTCAGCGAGAATTGGATCACAAACCTGCTCGCCGTCGAGGAGCCCGGGCAGTTCTGGCCGTTGCCCGCTGGTGTGTGGGTCGCGATCGGGCTCTCCATTTTCATCGCGGTGGTGATGAACCGCACGGTCTTCGGCCGCCGCATCTTCGCCATCGGCTCAAACGAGGCGACCGCGCGACTCTGCGGCATTCGCGTGCGCTGGACGCAGATCGCGATCTACACGCTCGCCGGCGCGCTCTTCGGCCTCGCGGGCGCGCTGCAATTTTCCCGACTCACGCAAGGCGACCCGACCGGCGCACCCGACCTCGCGCTCGACGTGATCGCCGCCGTGGTCATCGGCGGCGCGAGCCTGAACGGCGGCAGCGGCAGCGTCTTCGGCGCAGTGCTCGGCGCGCTGATGATGACAGTGCTCCGCAACGGCGCGACCGCGATGGCGTGGGAAGACTGGACGCAGCGCGTGATCATCGGCGCGGTGATCGTCGCGGCAGTTGCGCTCGATCGGCTGCGTCGGCGGGCAATGTAAGCTCTGCACCGCGACGACGAACGCAGCCGCGTCGTACAAAATTCACCGCTCCGGCACCGGGTCGGGCCACATGGATTTTCCGGGCTGCGGAGCGAAGTCGGGCAGCGTTTCCTTTGGGCGCAGCAACTGCGTGGCGATCCACAGGACGACGATGCAGCCGATGAGCAGACCAATGATGACCGAGGCAGCCTTCAGCGCCTCGAGCGGCTTCGTGTTGCGGCGCACGCGGCGCGGCGGGAGGTGGGAGGGGTGGCTCATTTTCGCAGAGGCAGCCACGCGATGGCGCGCTTGATTTGTTGGTCCCAATAGTTCCAATCGTGCGCTCCGGCGGACTCTTCATAGTGGTGCGGCCAGCCCACTGCGTCGAGGTGATCGTGAAAGGCGCGGCTGTCGCTGAGGAGATCGTCCTCGGTGCCGCAGCACAACCGTATGGCAGGTTTTTCGCGGCGATCCGTGGCGATTTTTTCCGCGAGAAAATACAGGTCACTCGTGGTGTCGGCGGCATTGGCTCCGATGCCCGCGATACCGTCCCACTCGGCTTGGCAGATGCGCGAGCCGGTCTTCCCCGACTCGCGCAGGCTGCGCACGTAGTCGAGCGCGCCGCTGAAACTCGCGACGGCGGCGAATTTTTCCGGATGCGCGAGCGCGAGCCGCAGCGCGCCGTAGCCGCCCATGGAAAGTCCCGCGGCGAAATGATCCGCGCGCTCCGCGGAGAGCGGAAAAAATTGGCGCATGAGCGCGGGCAATTCCTCGCTGAGAAAAGTCCAGTAGCGCGGCCCGCTCGCCATGTCCTGATAGTAGCTGCGCCCGACGGCGGGCATGACGACGGCGAGATTCCTCGCCGCAGCGTAGCGCTCGATGCTCGTGCGGCGCAGCCACATCGTGTGGTCGTCGCTCAGCCCGTGCAGGAGGAAAAGCACGGGATGCAGCGCGTGATTTTTCCCCGCAGTCTGCGGGAGGAGGACGTGCGCGGAGACGGAGAGCGCGAGGGTCTCGCTGAAAAAATGGCAGTCAAAAAAAGCCATCGCCAGAGCTAGCCGCGCGCCGCTTTCGCGAAGCCGAAGAAGCCGCGTTTTTTGATCAGTTCGCAGACCGCCGTGGGCACCATCGCCTCCCACGAGCTGTCGCGCGCGGCGATGCGCTTGAGCACCTCGCGGCTGAAAATCGGGAGGTACTCGGCCTTGAAATTATCCAGCGCGACGAAGCTGCCGCGCTCGTGGAGGTAGCCGTAGAGCTTCTGCAGTTCGGGCGCGGGCTGCGCGGTATCCACGGTGGAAATGGTGCCGGTGAGCGGATCCTGCAGCGGGTAAATGTAGAGCTTGAGATCGTTTTTGAAGAGCCGCCCGAAGCTCTCAAGAATGCCGCCGGGAAGCTGCGTGTAGTACTTTTCGTTGAACAGCTCGAGCAGCGTCGGCACGCCGAGCACGAGGCCGATGCGTTCCTTGGTGATGCGGTTGAGATACGCGCCGAGCTTGAAAAATTCGCTGTAGTCGCTCACGAGCACGGTGAGGCCGCACGCACTGAGCACATCGGCGCGCGCGAGGAAATCGCGGCGATCCATTGCGCCGGTTTGCAGCAGATTCGTCATCGTGAGTTCCATCACTTGCACCACGTCCTTGCCCTGCACCGCGGGCTCCGCGGTGAATTTTTCAAACGCGCAGCGCATCATGTCGAGGTTCACATGCGTGATCGGGCGAAAGCTTCCGCGCGCGACGAGCACGGCCTTTTTGTAAAACACCTCGGCGGGCTGCAGCACCTCGCGGTTCGGGCCAAACATCGCCGCGCCGCTCAGCCCGAGCTGCACGAGTTTCAGCGCCATGAGACGGTTGTCCACCGTGCGAAATTCGATGCCGGCGAATTCGATCATGTCGATCTCGATGCGGCCCGTGGTGAGGCCGTCGAGCATTCCCTCCACGAGCCGATCCGGCTCGTGGTGCAGGAAGAAACAGCCGTAGCACAAATTCACGCCGGTGATGCCGAGCGCCTCCTGCTGCGCCTGCGCATCGGTATCGAGCATCCGCACATGAATGATCACCTGACTCGGCTCATCGTGCGGATGGCTCTGAAATTTCACGCCGAGCCAGCCGTGGCATTCATTCGTGCCTTGGAAATTGCGAATCGCGACCGTGTCCGCAAACGCGAAGAATGAAGTATTTTCTCCGCGGATGTCCGAGAGCCGCTCGAGATTCAGCGCGTACTCATGATCGAGCATGGCCTGCAGCCGCGGGCGCGAAACGTAGCGTTCCGCATTGCCGTAAATCGCGTCGCTCACCGCCATGTCGTAGGCCGACATGCTCTTTGCCACCGTGCCGCTCGCGCCGCCGACGCGGAAGAACCAGCGCACCACTTCCTGACCCGCACCGATCTCGGCAAACGAGCCGTACCAGCGCTTGTCGAGGTTGATGTTCAGCGCCTTCTGGTGCGTGTTCAGCTTTTCTTCCGGCATGGGCGGAGGCTGGCGAAAAGTGACGGCAGTTGTCGAGCGGAGCGTTTTTGCAACGCGGAGGCGCGGGGACTGCAGCGGCGTTTGCGTGGGTGAAAGTGTCCGCCTTCCACCGCCCACGACGCCCGCTAGCGCTCGAACGGATCCACCACGATCAGCTCGCCGCAATACATGCACTTGGTGCGCCCTTTGCCGATGACACGCGCGCACTTCGGGCACGGTTTCGGCGGCGTCGCGGCTTTGCGGCCATCGAGTTTTCCATCTTCCAAATCAATCGCCGTGATCTGCCGCACGATCTCCAGATCATCAAGCCCGTGATTTTCGCGCAGGATGCGCCAGAGCGCCTCGGTGATGAAATACAGCCGCTCGATGTCCGCGCGCATCTCGACGAGATCGGCGTGCGGCTCCGCGCGAGAATGGTGCAGGGGCAGGGGATCGGGGGCTTCAAACATGGTGAGATTCAAGCGCAGGCCATGTCCGCGGCGAGGGTGCCCGTTTTCATCACGCCGATGAACGGCAGGTTGCGATATTGCTCGCGATAATCGAGCCCGTACCCGACGACGAATTCGTCCCCAATCTCGAAGCCCACATAGTCCGCGTCGAGTTCCTCCGCGCGCAGCTTGTCCTTTCGCAGCAGCACGCAGATGCGCACGCTGAGCGCGCTGGTCTCCTCACGGAGACGGTGCCGGATGGCGTGCAGCGTGCGGCCGGTGTCGAGGATGTCGTCGAGGATCAGCACATGCCGGTCTTC
>JBBQJR010000261.1:0-4857 GCA_038326125.1 Chthoniobacterales bacterium | reverse complement strand
CGAGGCGCTGAAACGCAAGCTCGCGGCGGAAGGTTTGTTCGACGCGGAGCGAAAACGCGCGCTGCCACAATTTCCGCGGGCGGTGGGCATCGTGACTTCGCCGACGGGCGCGGCGCTCCGCGACATGCTGAATGTCCTCACGCGCCGCGCGCCGTGGCTGCGCGTGATCGTGAGTCCGGCGCGCGTGCAGGGCGACGGCGCGGCGGCGGAAATCGCGCGCGCGCTCGACGACTTGAACCGGCTCGCCGCGCGCGGCCGCGCGCCGGTGGATGTGATCGTGCTCGCGCGCGGCGGCGGCAGCATCGAGGACCTGTGGGAATTCAACGACGAGACGCTCGCCCGCGCGATTGCCGCGTCGGAAATCCCGGTCGTGTCGGCGATCGGGCACGAGATTGATTTCACCATTGCCGATTTCGTCGCCGACCTGCGGGCGCCGACGCCGAGCGCAGCCGCCGAGCTGATCGTACCCGACACGGCGGAAATGCTCCGCATGCTCGCAGCACGCTCCGCCTTTCTGCATCGCCGCGCGACGGCGGCGGTCGAGAGCCTCCGCCTGCACCTCGGCGGACTTTTGCGCAGCGCGCTTTTTCGCGAACCGGCGAGGCGCATCGAGCAGGCGGTGCAGCGCGTGGATGCGGCCGACCAAGCACTGCGGCGTGCGGCTGCTCTCCGTTTCGACGACATTCGCCAACGGCTGGAAGCACTCGGCTCGCGCATCCGGCATCACCGACCCGATCAGATTCTCGCGCTGCACCGGCAGAAAATCGGGAGCGTCGCGACTGCGCTGGCCGCGCGATTCCAGCAGCGTCTCCAGCATCAGAAAGACCGGCTCGGACGCGCCGCTGACATGCTGCGGCTACTTTCGCCGGAGCACACCATCGGGCGCGGCTACACGATCACCACGGCGGCGGATGGGAAAGTGATCCGCTCGATCGCAGAGGCGGTCGAGGGCAGCGAACTGCACACGCGGCTGCGCGATGGAAAAGTGATCTCGATCGTACGTGCAACGGCGGCGAATTCGAGCACTACAAGGAAGAAGAAGAGCCCGCGGCGAGTTTGACCGCCGCTCCCGGTTTTTTCGAGAGACCGGAAATATCCGCGGGCCAATTTTTCGCAGCCGTTATGCGAGCTTCAGCGCGATCACGCCGAGCGGGGGGACGGTGAGCGAGACGGACTGATGGCGGCCGCCCCACGGCGTCGGCTCGGAATGCACGCCGCCGAAATTTCCCGCGTTGCTGCCGCCGTAGCGCTCGCTGTCGGAGTTCAGGATTTCCTGCCAGAAGCCGGGCGCAGGAATGCCGATGCGGTAGCCTTGGCGCAGGATGGGTGTCGCATTCAGGACAAAAACGATCGCTCCGCCGCCGCGTGCGCGCCGCAGAAAAGCGAGCACGCAGTTGTCCGCATCGTGCAGCTCCAGCCACTCGAAACTCTCCCAAGTGTCGTCGTGATCGAAGAGCGCGGGCTCATTTTTGTAGAGGTGATTCAGGTCGCGCACGAGTTCGCGCAGGCCGCGATGGAGCGGAAATTCCAGCACCCACCAGTCGAGAGCGCGCTCGTGGCTCCACTCGCCGCGCTGCCCCCATTCGCCGCCCATGAAGAGCAATTTCTTGCCGGGATGCGCGTACATCCACGCGTAGAGCAGCCGCACATTCGCGAACTGCTGCCACTCGTCGCCCGGCATTTTGCTGACGATCGAGCCCTTGCCATGCACGACCTCGTCGTGGCTGAGCACGAGGATGAAGTGCTCGTGAAACGCATACACGAGCGAGAAAGTCGCCTCGCCGTGATGAAAGCGCCGGTAGATCGGATCGAGCGCCATGTAGGAGAGCGTGTCGTTCATCCAGCCCATGTTCCATTTGAAGCCGTAGCCGAGGCCGCCGAGAAAAGTGGGCCGCGACACGCCGGGCCACGCGGTGCTTTCCTCGGCGATGTTCATCACGCCGGGATGCCGCGCGTAGCACACTTCGTTGCACTGCTTGATGAAATGGATCGCGTCGAGATTTTCGCGGCCGCCGTGGATGTTCGGCACCCACTGGCCGTGCTCGCGCGAGTAGTCGAGGTAAAGCATCGAAGCGACGGCGTCCACGCGCAGGCCATCAATGTGATATTCCGCAAACCAAAAAAGTGCGTTCGCGATCAGGAAATTCCGCACCTCATTTCGGCCGTAATTGAAGATCAGCGTGCCCCAGTCCTGATGCTCGCCCTGCCGCGGGTCCGCGTGCTCGAAGAGCGCCGTACCATCGAAGCGCGCGAGCCCGTGCGCGTCCTTCGGAAAATGTCCGGGCACCCAGTCGAGGATCACGCCGATGCCGCGCTCGTGGCAGCGGTTCACAAAATCGCGGAACTCATCCGGATTTCCGTACCGGCTCGTCGGCGCGTAGTAGCCGGTCACCTGGTAGCCCCACGATCCCTCGAACGGATACTCCGCCACGCCCATGAGTTCGATGTGCGTGTAGCCCATTTCCACGACGTAATCCACGAGCTGCTCCGCGAGTTCGTGCCACGTCAGGAAGGCATTTCCGTCCTTCCGCCGCCACGATCCGGGATGCACCTCGTAAATTGAAACCGCCTCGCGGTGCCACTCGGTCTGCGCCCGCTTTTGCATCCACGCCCCGTCGCTCCACGGAAATTTGTCGAGCTTCCACACCATCGCCGCCGTCTGCGTGCCGTGCTGTGCGAAAAAGGCGAACGGGTCCGTCTTCACATGCAGGAAGCCTTGCCGGTCGAAAATCTCGAATTTGTAGTGCGCCTTTTCGCCGACGCCCGGCACGAAAAGCTCCCACACGCCGCTCGGGATGAGCTTGCGCATCGGCAGGATGCGGCCGTCCCAATTGATCCAGTCGCCGACGATGGAAACGCGCTGCGCATTCGGCGCCCAAACGCGGAAGACCGTGCCGCTCACGCCGTCGTGATCTTCGAGGTGCGCGCCGAGTTTTTTCCACAGCTCCCAATGCTGGCCCTCGGAGAAAAGGTGCAGGTCCAGTTCGCCGAGCAGCACGCCAAAGGAAAACGGATCGCGCTGCTCCCACACGGTGCCGTCGTGCGCAGTGCAGCGCAGCGCATAGCCACAGCGCGCCGTGACGCCCGTGAGCGCCGCCTCGAAAAATCCGTCCGGCGTCAGCCGTTCCGCCGGCCAGGTGCGTTTGCCGCCGGCCTCGAGCACTTCGAGCTTCGCGACATCGGGCCGGAAAGCGCGCACCACGAATCCGGTGCCGCTTTCGTGCAGGCCGAGGATGGAAAATGGGTCGCCGTGCCCGGCGCGTGAGAGGGCATCAAACGCGTCTTGTTGGAGAGAAGTCACACGGTCTTGGTATTTGCGCGCCGCCGTGCGCGCAAGCGCCGTGCGCGGGAACACAGCCTTCCAGGCCGTACGGCCCGCGGGCCTCCAGCCTGCCGGGCACAGGCTCCGGAGGCTGGAAGCCCGCGGGCCGCACAGGCAGAGATGCCTGTGTTCCGCCGCCGAACGCATCGCGCGCGCCGCTACACTTTCAGTAGCACTTTTGCCGAGGCGCCGCCCCCGCTGCGCTTCGCGAGGTCGAGCGTGCCGCCGTGCAGCTCCACCACTTTCCGGCTCACCGTGAGGCCGAGACCGGTCCCCTGCCCGGTGGCCTTCGTGGTGAAGAACGGATCGAAAATGCTGTCGAGAATCTCCGCCGCGATGCCGCAGCCGGTGTCGTCAAATTCCACGATGACGCCGATGCGCCGTACGCCCGAGTGGACGAGCGAGCGGTTGCCCTGGTTTGAAATCACGCCCGGTCCGGCGAGATGCGTGAGCCCGAGACGAATCGTGAGCACGCCGCCCTGCGGCATCGCGTCCTTCGCATTCTCGATCAGGCAGGTGAAGACACGCTGGATTTTCGTTTCGTCGATCCGCGCGGATGGCATCCCCGTCGCGAACTGCCGTTCGACGCGAATTTTCGCCGCGGCCAGCGCACTCTCCAGCGGCTTCAGCGCCGCATCAATCACGGCCGCGACTTGCACCGCATTCAGCTTCAGGTCGCCCGCCTCGGAGAAGGCCGTCATCTCGTTGATGATATTGTCCGCGCGCCGCACCGCCTCGCCCATCTCGCGCGCGACGAGCTTGGCACTTTCATCCGCCGCGGGCTGGCTCGTGAAAAAATCCGCGCCCATGCGCAAAATCTGGAGCGGATTTTTCACCTCGTGCGCCACGCCGATCGCGAGCCGCGCGACGGACTGCGCCTTCTCCGCCTCGATCAGCCGCTTCTGCGCGGCCTTCAGCGCCTCGTGCGTGCGCTCGAGTTCGGCGAGCTTGCGCTCGAGCATCGCCTGGCTGCGCGCGAGATCGGAGTTCGCCTCCTTCAGCCGGTTCCGCTCCTGCTCGAGCGAAGTCTCGGCGACCATCAGCGCCGTGATGTCGCGCGACATGCCGCACGACCCGACGACCTCGCCGCCCGGCGCGCGCAGCGGCAGCTTCGTCGTCAGCGTCCAGCCGATGTTGCCGTCCGGCATGATTTTTTTTTCCACTTTGCCGAAGATTGCCTCGCCGCTCTGCACCACCTTTTGCTCATCCTCGAACATCCGCTGCGCGTCGTCGTGCGGAAAAAAATCGTAGTCCCTTTTCCCGACCGCGTCCTCGTTGCCCTTGAGGTGAAAAAGGCGCGCCATCGCCGCATTCACGCAGATGAAGCGGCTCTCGCGATCCTTGAAATAAATCCGATCCGGGATGTTTTCCATGAGGAACCGGAAGAGGTTTTTTTCCTGATCCTCACTCTCGGGTTTCATGGGCGGCGCGTCTGGCATGGTGTTCCCGCCGCACGGGCAGGGCGCGAATCCTCCCACGCCGCGGAGGGCGGATCAAGGAAAGCTTCCGGCGAGGAGCGCCGCGAGATGGTCGCG
>JBBQJR010000260.1:0-4922 GCA_038326125.1 Chthoniobacterales bacterium | reverse complement strand
ATTTTTCCGCCGCCGATGAAGCCAATTTTCATGCGGGCGACCCTCCGCGATTCGCGGCGCGAAGGGAAGCGCGCCGTGCTGAAATCGTCGCGTGGCGAGAGCGGCGGCCTTGGCGCGGCGCGGCGCATTTTTCCATTTGCGCGGAGAGGCGCACCGCACAGACTTCGCGGCGTGAGCAGCTACACGGTTTTCGCACGCAAATATCGCCCAAAAATCTTCGCCGATGTCCTCGGCCAGGAGCACATCACGCGGACTTTGCGCAATGCGATTGAGCAAAACCGCATCGCGCACGCCTACATTTTCGTCGGCCCGCGCGGCACCGGGAAGACCTCGACGGCGCGCATTTTTGCGAAGGCGCTGAACTGCACCGGCGGCCCGAAGGCGGACTTCGATCCTGAGGAGGAAGTGTGCCGCGAAATCGCCGAGGGGCGCTCGATGGACGTGCTGGAATTTGACGCCGCCTCGAACACCGGCGTGGAGAAAGTGCGCGACCTCATCCTCGACCGCGTGAACTACGTGCCGGTGAATGGGCGCTTCAAAATTTACCTCGTGGATGAGGTCCACATGCTCTCGACCGCTTCCTTCAACTCGCTGCTCAAGACGCTCGAGGAGCCGCCGCCGCGCGTGATTTTTCTCTTCGCGACGACGGACGTGCAGAAGGTGCCGACGACGATCCTCAGCCGCTGCCAACGTTTCGATCTGAAGCGCATTCCCGCCGCGACGATCACGAAACACCTGCTTTTCATCGCGCAGAACGAGGGCTTTTCGCTGGAGCAGGGCGCCGCGGAAGCCGTCGCGCGCGGCGCGGAGGGCGGGCTGCGGGATGCGGAATCCATGCTCGATCAGCTCGTCGCGTTTTGCGGCGACGCGATCACGGAGGCGGATGTGCTGAGCGTGTTTGGCTTCACGAGTGCGCAGACGGTCACGGCGCTCTGCGACGCCATCCTCGCCGCCGACGCGGCGGGCGCGCTGGCGACGATCCACGAGCAGGCGGAGGCGGGCAAAGACCTCGCGCGGCTGATGAGCGAACTCATCACGCACCTGCGCAATCTGCTCGTGCTGCAAGCCGATCCGAATGGCCTCGGCGACGAATGGATGCCCGAGGCCGTGGCCGCGATGCAGGAGCAGTCCGCGCGCGTGCCAATGGAAAAAGTGCTCGATCTCATCGAGCAATTCGCCGGCGCGGAAAGCCGGATGAAATGGGCCGTGAACAAGAAAATGCACTTCGAGGTCGCGGCGATTCGCGCGATCCAAATTTTGCAAAGTGCGACGCTGACCGAGGTGCTCGACGCGCTCACCGCGCTGCGCGGCGGACAGCCGATGCCCGCCATCGCGCCGCCGCCGAAGTCCGCCGCGCCGCGTTCCGAGCCGCGTCCGTCCGCGGCACGAACCCCGCCCGAGCCGCCGACCGCACGAGTGGCGGAACCGGAGCGCCCATCGCCGCCGCCGCGGGTGTCCGAGCCGCCCGCCGCCGAAACTCCAAAACTCGCCGAAGCCCCGCCAGCGAAATTTTCCGCCGCAAAAATCGAGCACGAGCCTTCGCCCGCACCGCCGTCCGCGGTTTCGGAGGCTGAGCCCATTTCCCGCGACGCATTTTGGAAAGCCCTCGTGGAATCCGTCCGCCGCGACCGCAAGCTGATCAGCGCGTGGTTGGAGAAGGGCGCGCTCCTTCGGATCGAGGGGTCGTCGGTGCAGATCGGCTTCCCCCCCGGTGAGGGATTTTCCAAAGACTGCCTCGATGAACCGCAGCACCGGGATCTTCTGTCGAGAGCCGCGAGCGCGATCCTCGGGCGAAAAGTGAATGTCGCGCTCGAAGTGCGCGAAGGCATCGTGGCGACGCCCGTCGCCCAGCCCCCGCCCGCCGCGAAGCTCGATCCGATGGAGGAATTCAAACGCGACCCGCTGATCCGCAAAGCGCTCGAGATTTTCCGCGCCGAAGTGCAGCCCGCGACCTAGAGCAGATTTTTCACGGGGTTGAGCGCGGAGAGCGTGTCATTTCCCGGCACGGCGGGATTCAGATCAAAAAGCGCGAAACCATGCACCGCATTGCCCGCTCTCAGCGGCACGACGGCAGTCGGAGCACTTGTGCCGACGGGGAGCGTTCCATAGTTCTGGACCGTGCTGGCAACCGCACCATTCGACGCGAAGCGCATTGCCACTCAGGTCCACCTGGCGGGTATCCCGGAGATCTATTTGCGTGCTGGACGATGCGCCGGAGGGCGAAGCGACGTAGCTGAGACTCACGGAGGTGCCTACGTAGAAGGAACTCGTCCTATTCACGCTGGTGGCACCGCGAATCGAGCCGCCGACGTCGATAATTGCAGTCGTGGTAGTGGACTCCCCAGAGAGGGAAAGTGTGCCGATGACCCGGTTCGTGATGGCGGGCGATTCAGCCGAGGGATTGCTGCCGCCGACATCCTTACGGTAGTCTGTCAAGATCAGTGCCGAGCCATCCTGAGAGAGGGAGATTATTCCTTCGATCGTTGAGTTGCCGGTTGCCGTCACTGCGGACAAACCAGTATTTGGCACAGCGATAGACTGCACGAGCACGCCAGCGGTGGTGTCTTCATCCATGAAAACGGAATTGGCCATAGTAATCAGAACCCCAGTCCCATCGCCCACGCGGTAGATGATCAGATCTCCCTCGGCAATAATTGCGGCATATCCAGAAAGGCCAGCCGTGCCCCAAGCGAGCGCAAACAGCAAAGGGAAACAGAAAAACTTGCCCGCGAGCGACAGCCCTTGGAAAGGATCCGTGGGAATTGTCATGCATTGGTTAATGGGGCTTTATGCACGAATGTCAATGGGCTCCTCCGGCTGAGAGGATGAAGTGGTGCAAAGTGCAATTTCCGATGCAAGGAAATCTCAAGAGTGAGGCGGACACGTTCCAGCGCGCGGAAGGCGGAACTCGGCACTCGGAAGCACATCAGCCTGCCATCTGGCGGACGGCACCATCCTGTCACAAGATGCGGTGGCGCACCTTTAGCGCAACCACTCGTAATAGTGCTTGCGCGACGTTTGCGACCTTTTCATCCTCTGCGGGCAAATCCCCACCGCAACCGCATCCAAGCCATGTATCTCAAGAGCCTCGATATTTTCGGTTTCAAGTCATTCGCCCCGAAGACGACCCTGAATTTTGACCCCGGCGTGACGTGCGTCGTGGGGCCGAATGGGTGCGGCAAATCGAACGTGCTCGATGCGATCCGCTGGGTGCTCGGCGAGCAGTCGGCGAAGGCGCTGCGCGGCGGGGAGATGACGGACGTGATTTTCTCCGGCACGGATTCGCGGCCGGCGCTGGGCATGGCGGAGGTCTCGATGACGTTCAGCGAGTGCGAGGAGCAGCTCGGGCTCGACTGGCATGAGGTGAAAATCACGCGGCGCGTGTTCCGCGAGGGCGGCTCGGAATATTTGCTGAACGGGACGCCGTGCCGGCTGAAGGACATCCACACGCTGTTCATGGATACGGGCATCGGGCGCTCGGCGTATTCGATCATGGAGCAGGGGAAAATCGCGGACATCCTGTCGTCGCGGCCCGAGGATCGGCGCTCGATTTTCGAGGAGGCGGCGGGCATCACAAAATACAAGAGCCAGCGCAAGGAGGCGCTGCGCAAGCTGGAGGCGACGGAGGCGAATCTCGTGCGGCTCGCGGACATCATTCGCGAGGTGAAGCGGCAGATCGGCAGCGTGCAGCGGCAGGCGGCAAAGGCGCGTCGCTACCAGGGCATGCTGGACGATCTGCGCGTGCTGGAGACGCACAGTGCGAAGCGGCAGTGGGACGAGCTGGAGGGTTCGCGCATCGCGGGTGCGGAGGAGCTGGAAAATCTCGTCGCGCGGCAGTTCGAGATTGACGGGCAGATCGAGAGCGAGGAATCCACGGCGCACGACCGTCGCATGGCGTTGGAGGAAATGGAGAGCCGTCTCGCGCAGGCGCGGCAGTCGGTGCAAGAGTTGCACGCGCGCATCGCGAATCACGAGAGCAGGCTGGCGTTCAATGCCGAGCGCGTGGAGGAATTTGGTCAGCTCGCGGATCGCTACCGCGCGGACATCGCGGGGGCGCAGGAACGTTTCCAGGACGCGGAGTCGCGGCTGCGCGAGGCGGACGTGCAGCTCGAACAGATCAGCACGCTGCTCGCGTCGGAACTGCGCCGCATGGAGGACGTGCAGGCGCAGACTGCGGCGCTGACGGGCCAGCGTCAGGAGGCGGATGCGCTGATCGGATCGCTCGCGAATGAGGCGGGGAAAATCGAGAGCAAGCTGTCGAGCCTGCGCATGGGGATTTCGTCGGCGCAGCAGCAGCAGGACGGCGCGGTGGCGCGTCTCGCGGTGCTGGCGAGTGAAGTCGCTGCGGCGACGGAAGCGGCGACGCGGCTCGGCGAGCAGCGCGCATCGTCTGCGGCGCAACTCGATGAGGCCACGCGAAGTCTTGAATCGTGGACGTCGGCGCTGACGGAGGCGACGAGTGCGGTGCAGACCGCGACGAATGAAAAGCTTGTGGTGGAAAAGGAACTCGCGGACGCACAGCGGACGCTGAGCGAAAAGGCGGGCCGCCTCGAAGTGTTGCGTCAGCTCGCGGCCGAGGGCGAAGGTTTTGCCGAAGGCACGCAAGCAGTGCTGCGCGGGCTCGACAACCCGACATTTTTTCAGCCCGCGATTGCGGGCGCGCTGACGAATCACCTGACGGTCGAGCCGGAATTTGTGACCGCGATCGAGGCAGCGCTCGGACAAAACTTGCAGGCGATTTTGATGAAGGACGCGATGGTCGCGGAGTCGGTGATGCGCACGCTCGCCGCGAAGAAGTGGGGCCGCGCGACGCTGCTATTGCGCGAGCTGCAACCGGCGACGCCGTCGCAGGGGCAGTTTTTGCCGGAGGGCGCGCTCGCGTGGGCGATGGACAAGGTGCGCGTGGATGATTCGATGCGTCC
>JBBQJR010000259.1:0-4923 GCA_038326125.1 Chthoniobacterales bacterium | reverse complement strand
CGAATCGCGACGGCGGCGAAAAATCGTTCACGCAACTGCTCGGAAGCCACCGCGATTTTCTCGCCAAAAATCACGTCCTCACCGCCAGTCTCGCCGCGACCGATCCTGCGCAACTCGCGACGCAGCTACACGCCGAACAGTCCGCACAGATCGCGCACAACATGACCGCCGGCATCCTCGCGCGCGGCAAGGACGGCGCGATCCGCTACACGTGGCGCGGGCTCATTTTCATTTGGTTTCAGTTCCTGCGGGACTTCGTGCGACTGCACTGAGAGCGCGCCACGCAACACGCTGGCAACGATCGCGGCGAACCAGGCGATTTTGCCCTTTGCCCTCGCGCGGGTGCATGACATTTTCCATCCATGACCATCGAGGATCTCAAAGCCGAAGCCGCGAAGCTCCCGCGAGATGAGCGTTTCGCCCTCGCGGAGTGGATCGAGCAGGGCGAGGACATCCGCGAATTGCGTCGCAGGACGCTCGTCCGGGATATTGAAGTCGGCCTCGATCAGCTCAATCGCGGCGAGTGTGTCGAGTGCCAGGACGATGCGGAATTGCGTTCGTTCCTCGACGGCGTGAAGTCCCGCGGACGCGAACTGCTCGGTGCGCGCGAAAACTCGGCGGCGTGAGTTTTTACCGCATCTCGGACGCGGCCCAGAGCGACCTTGACGACATCTGGTGCTACATCGGCTCGCTTGACGTTCGGGCCGCCGATCACTGGCTCGACGAGGTTGAGCGGCGATTCAAGATTCTCGCAAGGCAGCCGGAGGCAGGACAGGCGCGGCCCGATCTTGCGCGCGACCTTCGGTTTCTGCCCGTCGGCAATTACCTCGTCTTCCATCGGCCACTCGAAAATGGCGTGGAGATCGTGCGCGTGATCCACGGCGCTCGCGATTACGGGCCGGAGTTATTCTGAGACTCGCGTGCCGCTTTCCATGTTCCGCAACGCGCGCAGCTTGCCCCGCCCCTCCGCGGCGCTAGCGTGCAGCCACATGTCCGAGACGCTCACACCGATGATGCAGCAGTACCACGGCATCCGGCGCACGCTGCCGCCGGATACGCTGCTGCTGTTCCGGCTCGGGGATTTTTACGAGATGTTTTTCGACGACGCGAAAGTCGCCGCGAGCCTCCTGAACATCGCGCTCACGCAGCGCAATGGCACGCCGATGTGCGGCATCCCGCACCACGCGCAGGAGGGCTACGTGCGGCGGCTGATCAAGGCGGGAAAACGGGTCGCGATCTGCGATCAGACGAGTGAGCCGCGGCCGGGGCAGATCGTGCAGCGCGAGGTCACGCACATCGTCTCGCCGGGCACCATCGCGGATTTGCAGATGCTCGATGCGAAGCGGAACAATTTTCTCGCCGCGATTCATCCGGAAAAAAATGGCGGGCACGGCTTTGCGTTCATCGATCTGACGACCGGCGATTTCCGACTTACCGAGCTGGCGGACGACAAGGAACTCACCGACGAACTCGCGCGCGTGCAGCCTGCCGAGGTGCTCGTGGCCGAGGAGAACGCCACACTTTACCGCGACGCGGGCCGCATCCAGCCGCGCGAGGGCTACACGTTCCTCGCCGAGCAGGCATACTACGCGCTGCGCGAACATTTCCGCGTGCAGTCGCTCGACGGCTTCGGCTGCGCCGAAATGCACGCCGCGCAAAGTGCCGCGGGCGCGATCCTGCAATACCTCAAGGAGCTGCGCCGCTCCGTGACGCACGTCGCGCGGCTGACGGTGTATCGCAATTCGCAGTTCATGATCGTGGACGCCGCGACACAGGCGAATCTCGAACTTCTCCAAAGCCGCGGCGGCGCGCGCGACACGAGCCTGCTCGGATGCCTCGATCGCACGCACACGCCGATGGGCGCGCGGAAATTGCGCGACTGGATTTTGCATCCGCTGTGCGATCTCGCCGTGCTGCGCGAGCGGCAAAGCCTCATCGGCGACCTGCTCGGCGAGGCATTCATCCTCGGCAATCTCCGCGAAACGCTGAAGGGCATCCGCGATCTCGAGCGCACGGTCGGGCGCCTCACGCAGACCGGCGGCAACGCGCGCGATCTGCAGGTGCTCCGCACTTCGCTCGAACAAATCCCGCAGCTCCGCGCCGACCTCGAAGCGCTGCTCCGAACGGAAAGCGGCGAACCGCTGCTGCGGAACACAGGCTTCCAGCCTGTGCGGCCAGCGGGCGTCCCGCCTGCGGTCTCCGCTGCGAGCGGGCAGGATGCCCGCCCGCCGCACAGCCAAGATGGCTGTGATCCGTCCGCTGGCGCGCCCTCGGAGCAAGATCCAAATGTGGAATCCGCTGCCGCGTCGCCAGCCGCCGCCCACTCCCTCGCCGCAATTTTGCTCACGCAGCTCCACGAACTGCCGCACATCGTCGAGCTGCTCACGAAGGCGATCGTGGACGAGCCGCCGGCGACGACGAAGGACGGCGGCATTTTCCGCGACGGCTGGCAGGCACCGCTCGATGAACTGCGTAGCGCCTCGCGCACGGGCAAGGACTGGATCGCGCAGCTCCAGCAAAAGACGATTGATGAGACGGGAATCAAGTCGCTGAAAATCCGCTACACGGGCGTCTTCGGCTATTTCATCGAGGTCACAAAATCGAACCTCCCGCTCGTGCCGCCGACGTGGCACCGCAAGCAGACGATCGCGAACGGCGAGCGGTTCATCACGCCCGAACTGAAGGAGGTCGAAAGCAAAATCCTCGGCGCGGATGAGCGCGGCAAGGCGCTCGAATTTGAACTCTTCGTGCAGCTCCGCGACGAGTGCCTGCGCGAACTCGCGCCACTTCAGCAGACCGCCGCCGCCGTCGCAACGCTCGACGTGCTGTGCGGCCTCGCGGAGACCGCGCGGCTTTTCGGCTACTGCCGCCCGGAGCTTTCCGATGACCTGCGCATCCGCATCGAGGACGGACGGCATCCGGTCCTGGATCAGTCGCTCGTCGAGGAGAAGTTCGTGCCGAACGACGTCGCGCTCGACGACACGGCGAACCGACTGCTCATTTTGACCGGCCCGAACATGGCGGGAAAGAGCACCTACATCCGGCAGGTCGCGCTGCTCGTGCTCATGGCTCAAATCGGCTCGTGGATTCCGGCGACAAACGCGGAGGTCGGGCTCACGGATCGCATTTTCACGCGCGTCGGCGCAAACGACGACCTCTCGCGCGGGCAGAGCACCTTCATGGTCGAGATGAACGAGACCGCGAACATCTGCAACAATGCGACTGCCCGGTCGCTCGTGATCCTCGATGAAATCGGCCGCGGCACCTCGACCTTCGACGGCCTGAGCATCGCGTGGAGCGTCGCGGAATTCCTCCACGACAGCGTGAAGTGCCGGACGCTTTTCGCCACGCACTACCACGAGCTGACGGAATTGGAAATCACTCGCGGCGGGGTGAAAAACTTCAATGTCGCCGTCCGCGAGTGGAACGATCAGATCATCTTCCTGCGGAAAATCATCAAGGGCGGCGCGGACAAAAGCTACGGCATCCAGGTCGCCCGCCTCGCCGGTCTCCCGCCAAAAGTGATCGCGCGCGCGAAGGAAGTACTGAGCAATCTCGAACACCACGAGCTGAATGCCGACGGCAAACCGCCGCTCGCCGAAACGCCCGTCCCGCCGAAGCACGGCAAGCCGCGCGGGAAAAAAGCGGCGCAGAAGGCGATGGACGAAATGCCGCCGCAGATGTCGCTGCTATGATGATTCGGGCCGCGTCCATTTTCTGCGCGTTGGTCGCGCTCCTCGATTTTCCCCGCACTGCCCGCAGCGAAGAGGCGCTGGAGAAATTTTTGTTTGAAAAGGCGGAGATGGGCGTGCCGTTTCGCATCACGCTGTATGCGGCGAATGAGGAAATGGCGAAGCGCGCGGCGGACGACGGCTTCGCGCGCGTGGCCGCGCTGAATCACATCTTCAGCGACTACGAGGACTACAGCGAACTAACGCTGCTCTCGCGCACTTCGGGATCGGGACGCGCGGTGAAAGTGAGCGACGAATTGTGGACGGTGCTCGCACGCGCGCAGGCGCTCGCGGCGCGGACGGAGGGCGCGTTCGACGTGACGTGCGGGCCGCTCACGAGCATGTGGCGGCGCGCGCGGCGCAAACAGGAACTGCCCGCGCCCGAGCTCGTCGCGGAGATGGCTTCGCGCGTGGGGTGGAAAAAAATGCGGCTCGATGAAAAGGCGCGCACGGTGGAGTTGCTCGCGCCGGACATGCGGCTGGACGTGGGCTCCATCGCGAAGGGGTATGCCTGCGATGAGGCGCTGAAGACCGTGCGGGCGCGCGGTTGCGCGCGTGCGATGGTCGCGGGGAGCGGGGATATTTCAGCAGGCGATCCGCCGCCGGGCCGCAAGGGCTGGCGCATCGAAGTCGTCGGACTCGATTCGGATGACGCGGCACCCGCGGCCGCGCCCGTGGTGGTGGAGATCGCGAATGCAGCCATCGCGACGAGCGGGGATCGCAATCAGCGGCTCGATGCCGGTGGCCGGCGCTACTCGCACATCCTCGATCCGCGGACGGGGCAGCCGCTCACGGATCACAGCCTCGTGAGCGTGATCGCGAAAGACGGGCTCACCGCGGGAATCTCGACGGCGTGCAGCGTGGTCGGCCCGCAGGCGGCGCTGAAGCTCGCCGCGGAATGGCACGCGGCGATCCGGATTCAGCGAATGCCGGAAGGAAAGGTGGAGATCACGGAATCGCCCGATTGGGCGAGGTGGATCGTGAAGCGGGAGAAAAAATAGCCCGCGCGACGCTAGGTAGTGTTTACGAATTCTTGGCGGTGAGAAAAGCGGCGACGAGGTGAAGGGCCGCGCAGAAGGTGCGGCGCAGTTTGTCGTAGCGTGTGGCGAGGCGGCGGAACTGTTTGATCTTGTTGAAAAAGCGTTCGCTGCGATTGCGCTGGCCATCGAGCGCCGCGTCGCAGGGGAGTTTC
>JBBQJR010000258.1:0-4939 GCA_038326125.1 Chthoniobacterales bacterium | reverse complement strand
TTTCGCCGCCTGGCCCGGGATTACGAGCGGCTCCCTTCGTCTCTGGCAGCCCTTCACTGGCTTGCCTTTCTTACCCTCATGCTTAACTCCCTTTTCCGTCAAAGTGCATGACACGCTCTAGGGCTTGTATTGGATATGTTCGCCGGACCTACCCACCGACCCAGTAGTGTTAAAATTGAACGCAGACTTCAATTCATGCTCGAACAATTGACAGGGGAAGAAAATTGAGAAATTAAGCTCAATTATCCTTTAGGTAGTGTTCACGAATTCTTGGCGGTGAGAAAAGCGGCGACGAGGTGAAGGGCCGCGCAGAAGGTGCGGCGCCGTTTGTCGTAGCGTGTGGTGAGGCGGCGGAACTGTTTGATCTTGTTGAAAAAGCGTTCGCTGCGATTGCGCTGGCCATCGAGCGCCGCGTCGCAGGGGAGTTTCTTGCTCCGTGTGGCGATCGGAGGAATGACCGCTCCGATGCCATCGGCGGCCAGGCGTGCGCGAATGCGGTCCGCCTCGTCGCCTTTGTCGAGCGCGGCCGACGCCAGCACGTTGTCCGGGTCGAGGCTCTCGTCGAGGCTTTCAAACTGGCGGCCGTCGTGGGCCTCGCCGGGCGTCAGGTGGAGGGCGGCGCGGCAGTTGCTTGGCCTCCCTGAGTGCCGGCTCTAGGGCCCGCCAGATGGGTCCGCGGATTATTTTTCTCACTCGGGTTGGTCTCATCCCATCCTTGGATCAGGTCCGCCTGCCCTTGTAGATCAAATTAATTCGTGAACACTACCTAGCCGCCGGTCACGAGGCTCGCGGCTTCGAGACGATCGGCGAGATCGGCTTCCTGCAGCGCGGCGAGCATCTCGGCGACGTCGCCTTCCATGAACCGATCCAGATTGTAGAGCGTGAGTTCGATGCGGTGATCGGTCACGCGGTTTTGCGGATAGTTGTACGTGCGGATTTTCTCCGAACGATCGCCGCTGCCGATCTGGCTCTTGCGGTGCGCGGCATATTTCTCCGCCTCCTCGCGCTGCTTTTTTTCGAGCAGCCGCGAGCGCAAAATCGTCAGCGCCTTCTCCTTGTTTTTCTGCTGCGAGCGGCCGTCCTGGCAGCGCACGATCGTGCCGGTCGGGATGTGCATCACCTGCACGGCGGAGTCGGTCGTGTTCACGCCCTGGCCGCCAGGCCCGCCGGAGCGGCAGACCTCGATGCGGAGGTCGTCGGGCTTCAGTTCAAAGTCCACCTCCTCGGCCTCCGGCAGCACGGCGACGGTCGCGACGCTCGTGTGGATGCGCCCCTGCGCCTCGGTCGCGGGCACGCGCTGCACGCGATGCACGCCGCTCTCGAAACGCAGTTTCCGAAAGACGTTTTCGCCGCTCACTTTGAAAATGATTTCCTTGTACCCGCCGAGGTCGCTCGGCGAGGATTCGAGCGGCTCGATTTTCAGCCCGATGACTTCCGCGTAGCGCGAATACATGCGGTGCAGGTCGGCCGCGAAAAGCGCCGCCTCGTCGCCGCCGGTGCCCGCGCGGATTTCCATGATCGCGTCGCGGTCGTCGTTCGGGTCGGGCGGCAGCAGGGAAAATTGCACCTCGCGCTGGAGCTTCGCCGCGCGCTTTTCGAGGTCGGGAAGTTCCGCGCGCGCCATCTCGCCGAGTTCATCGTCAGCTTTGGCGAGTTCGCGATTCTCGGTCAGTTCGCGATCCACTTTTTGAAAATCAGCCCACAGCGCGAGCGTCTCCTTCAGCCGGCTGTGCTCGCGGAGAATCTCCTGCGCCTTCTTCGGATTGTCATACAGATCGGGCACGGAAACGGCGGCTTCGACATCGGTGAAGCGGTCGCGTTTGCGGGCGATCAGCGGGGTGAAATCCATGAATGCAAAATGCTGCGGGCGTAAAAAAACGAAACGGCGGAGACGCGCGTGGCGCCTCCACCGTTGCGAAAATCAGGGGCTGCGGAGCTAGGCCTTGACGGCCTTTTTCCGGCGAAGCTCGGTGCCGCCGAAGCGCTTCGTGAACTTCTCGATGCGGCCAGCGGTATCCACGAATTTCTGCTCGCCCGTGAAGAACGGGTGGCACGAGGAGCAGATGCCGATCTGCAGCGACTTGCGGGTCGAGCGGGTGTGGATGACGGCCCCGCACGCGCAGGAAATGGTGGTTTCGGTATAGTCGGGATGGATTTCGGCTTTCATGGCTTTTTGCGGAAAAGAGGGCGCGCAACGTATCGGTGCCGCGGCGTTGTGCAAACAAAAACTCCGCCGTCTGAGCGGCGACTTCCAAGTCGGCGCGGTGCCGTGCTGTTCCTGCGTGATCGAAAAAGAAGTGTCTCAAATCGAAATCATCCGTCTTTGTCTTGCTCCTGTCCTGCTCTCCCTGCGGCGGCGTTCGAGAGCAGGAGCACGAGCAAGACAAAGAGAAAGAGTCGCCGGATTTCCAATGGGAGCTACGACCCAAATTCGGAATGGCTTCCATTTCCGAAACCGAGCCTCTACCTCCGCAGCGTTCCATGAACGGCCGCGAAAACTCCAACCCGATCCTCGCCGCCTGGCGCGGCGTGCTCGCGCGGCACGGCAAGGAAGCGGCGATCCTCGCCGCGGATGGACGCGTCGCCCGCACTTTCGCAGAAATCGAGGCGGAAGCGCGCGGGCTGGACATCGCATTTGAGCGGCTGCGATCCGGCGCGGCGGTGGGTGTGCAGTTTGGAAATGATGCGCGCTTTCCCGCGGTGCTGCTCGCTCTCTGGCGAGGCGGCTTCGCGCCGGTGCCGCTCGACAAATCGCTCGGGCGCGAAGCCGTGGAGACGGCGCTCGCGATGTGCGGCGCGGCGGCGGTCGTGCGGCCAAATCTCGACGAGGGCATCGCGATCAGCCGGCTGGCGGATGCGCGGGACGGCACCGCCGGGGCGGGGACGATGGACGCGGATTTTTTGAAACTCACCTCGGGCACGAGCGGTGCGCCGCGCGCAATTCGCTTCCGTGCGGCGCAGCTTTTCGCGGACTGCGAGGCGGTTTGCGACACGATGGGGATCGGTGCGGAGGATCGGAATTTCGGCATCATCCCGTGGTCGCACAGCTACGGCTTCAGCAATCTGCTCACGCCGCTGCTCTGCCGCGGCGTGCCCGTGGTCGCGGGCGATGAACGGCTGCCGCGCGCGCTGCTTGATGGCCTCGCGCGCTCGGGCGCGACCGTGTTTCCGGGGCTGCCCGTGCTTTTTCAGGCGCTCGCGGAAATTGAAGGGCCCCCGCTGCCGAAACTGCGACGGTGCATCAGCGCGGGCGCGCCGCTTTCCGCGGCGACGGCGGAGAAATTTCGCGCGCGGTTCGGCGTGAAGATCCACGGCTTTTACGGGAGCAGCGAATGCGGCGGCATCGCATACGATGCGAGCGACGCGCCCGTGCCGGAAGGCTGCGTGGGTGCGCCGCTCCGCGGCGTGCGGCTCGCGCACGACGAGGCGACGGGGCGCGTGGAAGTGCGCGGGCCCGCGGTCGGACTCGGCTATTTTCCAGAGGAGGATTCGGCCGTGCTCGGGGGCGGGCGTTTTGTGCCGGGCGATTTGGTGGAGCACACGCCGCAGGGCTTCGTGCTCGCGGGGCGCGTGAGTGATTTCATCAACATCGCGGGCCGCAAGCTGAATCCCGCGGAGGTCGAATCGTGCCTGCGGAAAATGGCCGGTGTGCGCGATGCGATGGTCTTTGGCGCGCCGAACGCGGCGCGCGGCGAGGAGCCGGTGGCGTGCGTCGCGGGCGACGTGCGGGCCGCGGCGCTGCAGCAATTTTGCGGCGCAAATCTCGCGGCATGGCAGGTGCCGCGCGACTTCTGGATCGTGGAGGCGCTGCCGTTCAACGACCGCGGCAAGCTCAGCCGCCGCGCGCTCGCAGAGGCGTACAAAGTGCGCGCAAAGTAGGCTGGGTTTTCCGACCTCGCGCGCGGGCGAGCGCAGCGATGCGGTGGGGAGCGCCGCACGTCCGGCCGGCCACGATGTGCGCCGCAGGCCTGATCTTTTTTTGGGCCGACGTGAAACGAAAAGTGACGCTGCGCGTGGTGTCCCACTGGCCGCCGGGACGGGCGGCGCTCCACGCTCGCTCCGCGCCATCCGCCGCCTGCGCTCACCCTCCCGCGCGAGGTTGAAAAACCTCACCTGCTTTGGCACCGCGCGAATGCGTCCCGTTCATTGGAGAAGATGGATCGCAAGCGCGGCTGCGAGGCGGTGCGAGATCGGCCCGCGCTTTCCACAAGCGGGGCGACGCGCCGCAGACGCGCCGCATCACTTTTTCTCAAATAATACGTGTGAGTAGCAATTGACACCGCGCCGCATGCCCTTTACCAACCGCTTCCCGTCTGCGCAAAATCCGCGTCTTTCCTCTCCCATGAAAATCCGCCTCGCTTCGTCCATCGCACTCGCCGTCGCCGCTTCACTCTGCCTCGCGCACGCTGCAAAAAAGCCGGCCAAGGAAACGCCGCCAGCGACCGATTCCGCCAAATCGGGGGGCACGACCGGATGGTTCAACTGGCGCGGTCCGGCGCAGAACGGTTCTTCGCCGGAGACGGGTCTGCCGGACAAGGTGGACGGGAAGAACCCGCTTTGGACGGCGGATTTTCCGGGTCAGAGCACGCCCGTGATCTCGGGTGGAAAACTTTACATCAACGGCTTCCTCGGCGAGGGCGCGAATCTGCGCGAGGGCGTGAGCTGTTTCGACGCGGACACGGGCAAGGTGCTCTGGCAGCATTTTGAAAACGACTTCCTCAGCGACATCATCTACCTGCGTTACGCGACGGGCGCGCCGACGGTGGATCCGGAGACGGGCAATGTGTATGTGCAGGGCGGGCAGGGCATTTTCTCGTGCTTCACCGCGGATGGGAAGCTGCTCTGGCAGCATTCGCTGATGGAGGAATATGGGCGGCTGACTTTCCCGAACGGCCGCACGGCGACGCCGGTGGTGGACCGCGATCTCGTCATCACGCGC
>JBBQJR010000257.1:0-4957 GCA_038326125.1 Chthoniobacterales bacterium | reverse complement strand
CAGCACGCGCTTCACCGACGGCGGCGAATTCGGCTTCGGCGCGGAAAGCGGCATCTCCACCGACAAACTCCACGCCCGCGGCCCCATGGCCCTCGAGGAACTCACCACCTGCAAATACCTCCTCCGCGGCAACGGGCAGATCCGAGCGTGAGCCTCACTAAGCAGTAACGCCGATGATCACCAACGGCACGGCGGGGACTCCGCGACCATTGCGCACGACGTTGTAAAGTTCGCCTTCGTAGTAACCGGGGCCGGATGACATTTCTTGCTGGAGCGATTTCATCGGCAAGATTTCGATGCCCACGTCAATCTCGTCACGAACGTAGAAGGCGAGGTGCTTCACGAAAAGATCATACGCTACGAAAGCGTATTTGCCGAACTGCACTTCGATGGCCACACGGCTCTTCACAAAATCAGTCTGGTTGTAGCTGAAGATCGGTTTCTCACCTGCGGCCTCGATCTCCGCCTTCTGCTCGGGAGCGGATTTGAACATCGTTTGCCGAATGAGCTTTTGATCCCGAGTCACCCAGTATGAAACGCGGCTTTCCTCCCATCCACGTTCGTTAAGCAATCCACGATACTGCGTGTTCATGTCTGTCGGACTGTATTTGAGTTCCCCTGCCATGCGCTTCTCTTTGCTCACTTTGGTTTTGCAGGCATAGGCATCTACATTGGCAATGACCTGTTCGACTTCGCCCCATAGTGATTTGTTGTGGACGAGCAAGAACTCGTGGCCGTTCAGGTGGGAATAAATCTCAGCGATTTTCATAGCGGTGCGGCTGTTCAAAGAGCAGAAGTTCATCCGCTGCGCTTGCAGATTTCGTGTCCAGCCACGGCGCCGTGGTGAGGCTGCTGCCAGCATCTCTTGGATCAAATACTGGCTTGTTTCTTGGACGAACTGTCAGCGTTCCGTCGTGCGCTGATCGGATACGATCACGGGCGAGTGTGCAATAGTCTTCAACCATTTCCGCACCCGCGCCGCGACGATCTTGCAGGATGGCGGCTGCGATGGTTGTCCCGACTCCTGCGAACGGATCGAAAACCAGATCGTTGGGCGCAGAGAGCGAGAGCACGAGCCTCTCAACAAGCTCAACGGGAAACTGGCATGGGTGGCCGGTCTTCTCGACGTGGTTGCTCTTTACGTTCGGGATGACCCAAAGATCGCCCGGATTTTTCCCTTTCGGATTGCAGGAGAATTGCCCGGCCTTCGGCCCTTTGAAATAGCGTTTGCCGGGATATTTCTGCGGCACTCGCACGGGATCGAGATTAAAGGTGTAGATGTCGGTCTTTGTGAACCAGTTGATTGTTTCGTAGCGCCCTGAAAACCGTTTCGCGCAATGGAGGCCATGTTCAAAATGCCAGATGATGCGATTGCGCATCGTCATCCCGAGTTCGGCGAATATCGGGTAAAGAACGACATCGAGAGGGATGATCCCGCTTTTCGAGACGTAGTTTCCCAACTGCCAGCAGATACTCCCGGTGTTTCGGAGAACACGATGGCATTCGCGAATCACAGTGCGTTGCCAATCGACGTAGTGATCCAATTCTGATCTGCGCTCGTAAGATTTTCCGATGTTGTAGGGTGGTGACGTGACGACCAACTGCACTGATTCGTCCGGCAGTTCGCGCAAGAACTTCAAGCAATCACCCGCGTAGAGCATCGCCCGCGCATCGCGATCAAAATGCGGAGCAATTCGGAAACGATCAGACATGCGCGCGATATATCGTCGCAACGGACGAAACGCGAGCAGGGAATAGGAACAGATTATTTTTGGGGGTTGCTCGCGGAGGACGGATGCCTGTCCGGCTGCTGTGGCGCGGTTCAGCGGGCACGGTCAGCGCAAAGATATCAATGCGCCCGCGCAGGTGGGCGACGACGGTGCTGGTGTCGAGCAGGATGCCGGTGGCGCGGTCAGCCATGCGCCTCCACGCGGCGGGCGTCGTGCATGGCTTGCTCGAAGGCTTCGCCGTCTGCCTCGTCGAGCGCGCCGTGGGTGCGCTGGAGCACGGTGGCGCGTTCGCCCTGCGCGCTGGTGCTGAGGCGGTGGACGTAACGGGCCACTTCCACCTGCTCGCGCAGCGGCAGGCTCTGGACGCCCCGGACGATGGTTTCGATCACAGTCATATCTGCCGTGAAGTGGAGCAGGCTTTGCAGGAAAATGCGAGCATGAATTATTTCAGCGGCTTCTCGCGGAGGACGGATGCCTGTCCGCTGCTGTGGCGCATTTCGGCGGGCGTGGGAGGGGGCGGAGATGGCGGGATCGGCGGAGGGTGGCTGCGGGGATTGGCAGCGGGACGATTCCCGGCGGGGGCGTCTGGCGCTGCTGGGCAGTGCGGCGGAGTTCGTGGCGGCTCTTTGGGACACTATGCGGGTGATTTGAAATCCGTCCCGGCGTCTTGGGGCGCAAAGCGGGTGATCCGAAGTCTGTCCCGAGCGTTTGGGGCACCAAATGGACGATCTGAAATCCGTCCCGCCCGTTTGGGGTTATTTCTTCTCAAGACTGAAATGGAATCACCCCTGTGGGGTCATTTCTTCTCAAGACTGAAATGGAATCACCTCTTTGGGGTCATTTCCTCTCAAGACTGAAACGGAATCGCCCGTCTGGCGCTGCATCCGGGCGATGCGGAATTCGTTTCGCCCAAATATTGTCCCAACCGGTCGCGGCGGAATTTTTCCTGCTGTGTTTGGCCGCAATTTCGTCCGTACGGAGCGGGCTGGCATTGCGGCTGCTATGTCAGCATTGCGAGACCGATC
Source organism: Chthoniobacterales bacterium (assembly GCA_038326125.1). Lineage (GTDB taxonomy): Bacteria > Verrucomicrobiota > Verrucomicrobiia > Chthoniobacterales > Chthoniobacteraceae > SXWH01. The sequence goes on along the minus strand of JBBQJR010000257.1, from coordinate 2,202 downwards.
GCCAATCCCGGCGGCGGCTCAGAACTAAACGGGGCACTTAGTGCCCCACTTACTAACTATCCAATCACTACCATGAGTTTTCAATTACCAACTAATGCAGGCCAGCTCCTCGGGCTGGGTAATAAGATGGAGGGCGGCCTCACCGAACTTGGCCAGAAGCTGGGCATCACCCAGATTACGCCGGCGAAGTTTCAGACTTACATCACGGCTTTTGCCAAGGCGGACAATGCCTTCAATGCCGGGCGCAGTGCGCGGCAGGCGGATTCGGATGCCTATCAGGCCGGGGTGGTGGCGATGGATGGATGGCTGACGGTGACGAAGAATGTGCTGGCGGGGCGCTTCGGCCCGCGCTGGTCCACGGCCTGGGCGCAGGCGGGCTTTATCAATAACACGACGCAGCTCCCCGCGAAGATCGAGGATCGCATCGCGCTAGCGGGCCGGCTGGTGGCATTTTTCACCGCAAATCCGGGCAATGAGGTGCCGACGATGCAGGTGACGGCGGCGCAGGGCGCGACGCTGCAAAATGCGGTGATGGCGGCGCAACTGGCGCTGACGAATGCGGTGCGGGCGCTGGCGGGACTGAGCCAGGCGTGGACGGATGCCTTTAAGTCGCTGACCGATGAGATGTGGTCGCTCATTAAGATCCTCCAGGCGACGCTGAATGATGACGATCCGCGCTGGCTCGCCTTTGGCCTGCCGATGCCGGCGTCGCCTTCCACTCCGGGCCAGCCGGTGAATGTGAGCGCGCAGCAGGACGTGCAGGGGAACATCCTCGTGCAATGCGACCCGGTGGCGCTGGCTACGCGGTATCGCTGCCGGATGATGATTCTGGGCGTGGATACGGACTATCAATTGGCCGCCAGCGCGACGGATCCCATCATGACGATCCGCGGCGTGGAGCCGGGGCAGAGGGTGCAGCTCATCATGCAGGCGGTGAATGGCAGTCTGCAGGGCGTGGCGAGCGATCCGATCCAGTTCGCAGTGCTCATCGCCGGTGCGAGGAGCGCGGGTGCCCGCGCCAGCGTGCAGGATGGGGAACATGCCGCAGCCACGGAGTCGCCCGCGGCGAGGAGCCATGCCAATGGCAATGGCAATGGAAACGGCATTGGCAGTGGCAATGGAAAGGGCGGCGGCATTCACGCGCGAGGCTGAAGATTTTTGTTTGGTTAAACTGGTTGCTGAAACGGCGGGGGCGCGAAAGTGCCTCCGCCGTTTTACTTCCTGCCGGGTTGAACTTACTCCTTGGCGCGTGCCGCCATGGACCGCGGAGTTCACGGATGGCACCGAGGAGGAAGATGATCTTCGGAGCGGGCTTTTTTCATCCGCGCCCATCCGTGAAATCCGTGGTTAAAAAAAACATCCGCGCCATCCCTGTCCTTTCGCAGAGGTCTCACTTGATCCCATTGCGGAAAGTCATGGCCGGGTCTCGCAAAGGCGTGCGTCTCTTTGGATGCTGAGTGGCGCGGGGCGCGTTTGCGATTGAATCGCGCGCCGTGCGCCCGCATGATCGCAGCGGCCAAATTTTTCCCGTGAGCAACGAAACGAACCCCACCAATCCGCTCCGCGAGGGGCTTTCCTCGCGGCCTATGCCGCAGCCGTGCAATGTAGTGATCTTCGGAGCATCCGGCGATCTCACTTTCCGCAAGCTCATCCCGGCGCTCTACAATCTCGCCGCCGATGGCGACCTGCCGGCTTCGACGAATATCGTGGGCTTTGCGCGGCGCGAGAAGTCGGACGAGTCGTGGCGCACGGAGTTGCGCGAGAGCACGGCGACTTGCTCGCGCTCAGGGATCAAGGACGACGTGTGGGACGGCTTCGCGAAGCGTGTGCATTATCAGTGCAGCGACTTCTCGAATGCCGAGGGCTATCGCGCGCTGCGCGAAAAGCTCGACGCGATTGACGCCGCGGGCGGCGCGACGGGCAACCGGCTTTTCTACCTCTCCGTCTCGCCGACGGACTACGCGCTGATCCTCGGCCACATCGCGGAGAGCGGGCTGAACACACCGCGGCCCGGCGCTTGGACGCGCGTGATCGTGGAGAAGCCGTTCGGCACGGATTTCGCCACGGCGGAGGCGCTGAACGAATCCATCGCGCGCGCCTTTGCGGAGCGCGACACTTTCCGCATAGACCACTACCTCGGCAAGGAGACCGCGCAGAACATCATGGTGCTGCGGTTCGCGAACCAAATCTTCGAGAGCCAGT
>JBBQJR010000256.1:0-4990 GCA_038326125.1 Chthoniobacterales bacterium | reverse complement strand
GCCCGGCCCGATGATCGGAAAAACAAACGGCCGCCGCTGCTCCGGCGCAAAGTGAAACCGAGCGATTTCCTCGCCATCGCGCTGGAAGGAAACCTCGTCGCGCGGCAGCGGGATCGCCTGCATGCGCGGCACGGGCTTCGGTTCGGCGGCGGAAACGATGGTGGAAAATGCGAGGAGGCCGCGGAGGATTTGGTGGAATCGCATGGGAGAAAAATCGTGAGCACCCGTCATTTGGACGGCGGATCCGAAAGCGAGCGCCGCCGGCAGATCCGCCGCGCGACAGCTAATCCGTCACCGCGCCGCTGCTCGCCGTGCTCACGGTCTTCGCGTATTTCGCGAGGACGCCGCGCGTGTAGCGGGAAACTGGGGCCTTCCACTTTGCGAGGCGCTTTTCAATTTCGGCTTTCGGGAGGTCGAGGATCAGCGCGCGTTTCTCGGCGTCAATTTTGATCGGGTCGCCGTTCTTCACGACGGCGAGCGGTCCGCCGAGTGCGGCTTCGGGCGTGATGTGGCCGACCACAAATCCATGCGAGCCGCCGCTGAAACGTCCGTCCGTAATCAGCGCGACATCGTTGCCGAGGCCGCGGCCCATCACCGCGCTCGTGGGCGAAAGCATCTCGCGCATGCCGGGACCGCCGACGGGGCCTTCGTGGCGGATCACGATGACGTGGCCCTTCTTCACGGAGCCATCGAGGATCGCCTTCAGCGCGGCTTGCTCATTTTCAAAAACGATCGCTTTGCCGGAAAAATGCGTGCCTTCCTTGCCCGAGATTTTCGCGACTGCGCCGCCGGGTGCGAGGTTGCCGTAGAGCACGACGAGGTGGCTATCCTTCTTGATCGGGTTCGAGACCGGGCGGATGATTTCCTGGCCCTTCGGATACGCTTTCACGCGCTTGAGATTTTCGCCCAGCGTCTTGCCGGTGACGGTCATGCAGCCGCCGTGGAGCAGGCCTTCGTCGAGCATGAGTTTCATGAGCGGCGTCTGCCCGCCGATGGCGACGAGTTCGCTCATGAGGAAGCGTCCGCTCGGCTTCAGGTCCGCGAGGACGGGGATCTTTTTGCCGATCTTGGTGAAATCATCGAGTTCGAGTTTTACGTTCGCGGAATGCGCCATCGCGAGGAGGTGGAGCACGGCGTTCGTCGAGCCGCCGAGGGCGATGACGATGGCGATCGCATTTTCAAAAGACTCGCGGGAAAGGATGTCACTCGGGCGGATGCCGCGCTTGATCATTTCGACGACAGCGACGCCGGCGGAGCGCGCATCGGCGGCTTTTTCCTTGGAGACGGCGTTTTGCGCGGCGCTGTTCGGCAGTGACATGCCCAGTGCCTCGATGGCGCTCGCCATCGTGTTCGCGGTGTACATTCCACCGCACGAGCCAGCGCCCGGGATCGCGTGCTCCTCGATGAGCGCGAGTTCGCGTTCATCGAGCGCGCCGGCGGCATGTTTGCCCACGGCCTCGAAGCACGAGACGATGTCGAGCGGCTTGTCCGCGAGCAGGGCGGCGCGTTCCTTGTTCAGCCGGCGCTCGGCGAGCACGCCGGTGATGCAGCCGGGCAAAATCGTGCCGCCGTAGACGAACACCGCGGGGCGATCCAGCCGCGCCATCGCCATGAGGCAGCCGGGCATGTTTTTGTCGCAGCCGCCGATGGCGACGAGGCCGTCGAACTGCTCGCAGCCCATCACGGTCTCGATGCTGTCCGCGATCACTTCGCGCGAGACGAGCGAATATTTCATGCCCTCGGTGCCCATCGAGATGCCGTCGGAAATCGTGATGGTGCCGAAGATGACGCCCTTGCCGCCGACGGAATTCACACCCGCCTCGGCCTGACGCGCGAGGCCGTCAATGTGCATGTTGCACGGCGTGACCATGCTCCAGGTGCTGGCGATGCCGACTTGCGATTTTTTAAAATCCTCCCGCGCAAATCCGACGGCGTGCAGCATGGCACGGCTCGCGGAGCGCTCGGCGCCGTCCACGACTTCTCGTGACCAGCGGCGGTGAAGTGACCCAGGATGTTTGGACGGCTCTCGGCTCATAGAATGAAAAGGGCGCGAACCGTAGCTGCCCGAAACGCGCATGGCAAGGGCGCGGCTGCGACGAGGCAGGGCTGAGACGGCAGAAAGTTTCGTCTTTGGATGTCGGGCGCAGAGCGCGCGGCCAGGGCCATGCCCCGGTGCGATTCCGTGCGCATGGATTTTTCCGGAATCAAATCCGCCCGACCCGGTTTTAGGATTTCGCTTTTCTCTCCGCGCGTGCTCTGTTTGCTTCGCCGATTCCTATGCCAGCGAAACGCACCGCCACCGCCCTTTTTGCCGCCCTTCACTGCTTGTGCGGCGCGCTGCCGGCCGACACGGTGACGCTCAAATCGGGCGAGAAGCTCGCGGGAAAAATCCTCAGCGAAACCGAAACCGAGGTGACGATGAGCGTGCAGATTTCCGCCACGATCAAAGATGAGCGCGTGGTGAAGCGCGAGGAGATCGCGGCGATCGACAAAGTGCAGCCCGACGAACTGGCGTGGGCCGCAATGGCCAATTTTGTCCCCGGCACCGAGTCGCTCGAGCGTGAGGAATACGATCGCATCCGCACGGCGCTCGGCTATTTCACGAGCACCTTTCCGAAAAGCCCGCACGCGGCGCTGGCACAAAGCCGGCTGGACCAATTCACGACGGAGCAGGTGCGCGTGAGCGTGGGCGAGGTGAAGCTGAACGGCCAGTGGCTGCCGAAAGATCGCGTGCTGGAGGAGCGCGTGCAGATCGGCGGACGCGTGCTTTTGAACCGCATGAAGCGCGCCGTCGCCGCGGGGCAGTTCGCCGAGGCGATGGCGACTCTCGACCAGATGGAAAAAAGTTTCCCCGGCTCGCTGAGCTACCCGGAAGCGGTGGAACTCGCGCGGCGCGTGCTGCCCGCGCTGTCCGCCGCGGTGGAGCAGCGCAAAGAGGCGCTGACACGGCAAACGGACGATGAGAAGGTGCGGCTCAAGGCATCGAAAGGCGCGGAACACGCGCAGCTCGAGGCTTTGCTCAAACAGGAAAAGACGAGGACGGAAGCGACGCTCGCGGCCAGCGAACGCGCCGGCGTGAAGTGGCTCCCACTGCAGCCCGCGAACGAAAAAAGTCTCGCCTCGCTTTTGTCCAAGGTGGGCTCGGAGATGACGCGCCTGAACGGGCTGAAACTCGAAAAAATGGAGGACTCCGCGCGGCTTTCGCAGGAAGGCGCGGCCGCGTTTGCCGCGGGAAATTTCGACGCCGCCGAGAGGTTGCTGAAGGACGCGACTTCCGCCTGGGCCGAAAACGAACTGGCCAAACGCACGCAGGTCAAACTCACCGAAGCCAAAAAAGCGGCGATCGCTCCGAGGACTCCGCCGCCGGCACCGGCGGCCCCACCGAAGCGGGGACCATCGGCCTCGTCGCACGCGGCCGCCACACCGGCGCCGGCCCTGGCCTCGCAGGCCGAGTCCGCGCCGCCGGAGGAGCCCAAGTCGCTTTTGAAAAAACCGGCGTTCTTCATTGGCGTCGCCGCCGTCGTGGCATTCGGCGCCGTCATCGGAAAAAAAATCGCGCAGACGCGCGCCTCCGCAGCCAACGTGCTCGACCGGTAGCCCGCCCGCGCGGGACATCGCACGACACCTTCCACTTTCATGGCACGCTCCGCTCAGATCCACCGCAAGACCGGCGAGACCGAAATCCACATCACCCTCGCGCTCGAGGGCAGCGGCCGGAGCACCATCGCGACGAAGATTCCGTTCTTCGATCACATGCTCACGCTTTTCGCGCGGCACAGCCTCATGGATCTGGAGGTGAACGCGGACGGCGACATCGAGGTGGACCTGCATCACACCGTCGAGGACACGGGCATCGCGCTCGGCCAAGCCTTTGCGAAAGCGCTCGGCGACAAGTCCGGCATCCGCCGTTACGGCTTCGCCTACCTGCCGATGGATGAGACGCTCGCGCGCGTTGTCGTGGATTTCAGCGGGCGTCCATTTTTGGAATATCGCGCGCCGCAGGGCGTCGCGAGCATCGGCAATTTTACCTTCCAGCTCGTCGAGGAATTCCTGCGCGCGTTCAGCGTCCACGCGGGGTGCAATCTCCACGCGGAAATTCTCTACGGCCGTGACGCGCACCACATGGCCGAAGCGATTTTTAAAGGCCTCGCGAAGGCGGCGGACGCCGCCTGCCAAATTGATCCGCGGGTGACGGGAATCCCGAGCACGAAGGGGACGCTCTGAATTTAAGATTTAGGATTTAGGATTTAAGATTTCTCCGAGGCGCACGGCGGACGTGAGTTGGCCAAATGAGAAATCAGAAATCTAAAATTCGCCGCGGCGGCGAGCCTTGTCAGCCCCATCGCTCGGGCCTATCGTCCGCGCATGGATTACCGAGACATCATCACCATCGAACCCGGCAAGCGCAGCGGGAAACCCTGCATCCGCGGGACGCGCATGACGGTGACCGACGTGCTGGAATATCTCGCCTCCGGCATGACCCATGACGCGCTGCTCGCCGATTTTCCGGACCTCACCGAGACCGACATCCGCGCGTGCCTCGCTTTCGCCGCCGACCGTGAGCGCCGACTGGCGACGCTGCCCGCATGAAGTTGCGCTTTCATCAAAACCTCTCTCCCTGCCTGCCGCGCCTGTTGAACGATCTCTACGAAGGCAGCATGCATGTCCGCGAGATCGGTTTGCACGAATCGGATGATACGCTGGTCTGGGAATACACGAAAGGGCACGGCTTCACCATCGTCTCGAAGGACTCTGACTTTCAGCAGCGCAGTCTCCTGCACGGGGCACCGCCGAAATTCATCTGGCTCCGCCTCGGGAACTGTTCCGTCGCCGAAAGCGCCGAGCTTCTGCGGCGTCACTCTGCATCCATTCACACCTTCGATTTGGACGCGGCTCAGTCCCATCTCATGCTCCCATGATTGCCCTGATCGACTACGGCTCCGGCAATGTGCGCAGCGTCTTCAACGCCCTCAAGCAGCACGGCGCAGAG
>JBBQJR010000255.1:0-5021 GCA_038326125.1 Chthoniobacterales bacterium | reverse complement strand
CTCTCCCTGCGCGCCGACAAGCTCGGCAGCGTCATGCGCGCCTTCATGGAATTCCTCGGGCCAAGCGACATGATGGCCTACCTCGCGATGATGGCCCCGCGCCTCGTCGAACTCCGCCGCGCCCTAAAAGCAACCGGTTCGATCTACCTCCATTGCGACGATGCGGCGGCGCATTATTTAAAGCTGCTTTTGGACGCTGCATTCGGTCCCGAGAACTTTCAGAATGAGATCACTTGGAAACGAACCACCGCGCATAACGACCCGAATCGTTTCGGACGCATCACGGATCGAATTCTTTTCTACAGCAAAAGCGGCAAGAAATTATTCAACCGTCTCGCCGGCGAATACTCCGAAGCACAGTTGTCCCGTTACAAGTACGAGGACGAGGGTGGAAAGTTTCGCGCGGAGAATTTGACCGCACCTCACTACTCGAAGACGCGCACTGTCGAATGGCGTGGCGTCAAGCCCGGTCAAAACCGTCAGTGGCGCTTCTCCCTTGAAGAACTCGAACGGCTCTATGCCGAAAGCCGCATCCTTTTGAAACGCGACGGAACCCCACGCAAAGATGGCTTGAAAGAATATCTTCACGAGGCCGCAGGCCCGATGTTCCAAGATATTTGGACGGACATTCCAGGGCTGTCGCCAACCTCCGCCGAGCGCCTCGGCTACCCAACGCAAAAGCCCGTCGCCTTGCTCGAACGCATCATCCTCGCGAGCAGCAATCCCGGCGAGGTAGTGCTCGATCCGTTCTGCGGCTGCGGCACCACAGTGGATGCCGCGCAAAAGCATGGGCGTGAATGGATCGGCATAGACATCACCCATCTTGCCATCACGCTCATCAAAGGCCGGCTGCGCGACACCTACGGCGCGGACGTGCCGATGAAAGTCATCGGCGAACCCACGGACCTCGCCGGTGCGAGGCAGCTCGCGGCGGAGAACAAATACCAATTCCAATGGTGGGCGCTCGGCCTCGTCGGCGCGCGGCCCGTCGAGGAGAAGAAAGGCGCGGACGGCGGCGTGGACGGCAAGATTCTCTTCCGCGACCACCCCGACCCGAAGGAGAAGCCGCAATCCAACATCATCTCCGTGAAAGGCGGGCACCTGAAGCTCGACGACGTGCGCGCGCTCGACAGCGTGGTGACGAAGAACGGCGCCTCCATCGGCGTGCTCATCTCCCTCGAGGAACCCACCAAGCCCATGCGCGAATGGGCCGCTAATACCGGCTCCTACACCAGCGCGTTCAACGGGCAGAAATACCCCCGCATCCAGCTTCGCACCATCGGGCAACTGATGGCCGGCGTCGCCCTCGAACGCCCCAGCGGCAACGTCGCCGTGGACGAGACATTCAAGAAGGCCCCGAAGGCGAAGGCGAAGGGGCACGAGCAGGGGAAGTTGCTTTGACAATAGCCCAGCGCTTTAGCGCTGGGTTCCCTCGGCTAACAAACCAACCAAGTCCTGAAGGGACGAAAGAACCGTTCTGCCGTCCCTTGCGGGACTTTGTAAAGTGATTGGACGCCTTTCCCAGCCATGAAGGGCTGGGCTATGGTGGACGCAGCGAGCGGCGGGGAAGAAGTGAAGCGTGCCTCGGGGTAGGGCGGGTGTCCCACCTGCCGCGCCGGGTATTCTACCCGGCGCATCGGGCGTGGGACGGGGTTTCTTTTCAAAACACGCGCCTCTTTTTTCCAAATCGCGCACCACAACGCCCGATGTTCCGGGTAGGATACCCGGAACGGCGGGTAACCTACCCGCCCTACCCGCACAGTTCATTTCACGCCCGTGGCTGGCTTCTTACTCATAGCCCGCTCCACCAGACTCGGCAGGTTTTTTGATTTCAGGATTGCATCCACATTTTTAGTAGTCGCCTCATCCAAATCTGCCATCTCCAATATTCTCGCCTTCCAAAAACGATCAAATTCAGGCTGCACAATGGTGCCGAGAAAAATCAAACACTTCTCCAGAAGCGCTGGATCCGGATGAGCCTTAAGCGACATTTGCACTACGATAAACGTAGTCTCCGTCATTAAATTCATCGAATCGTCGGAACTTGTCGGGCTTCGTTTCTCCTTTCTCCACTCTTCCGCCCAAGACTCATATTCACCCATAGCGGTGACTGCAGAAAGTGCAATGGCCTTAAGAATGGGCTGCTCCTTCCAGGGATCAGCACCACGCAGGTGATTAATAAAAGACGAACAAAAAATTACAGCAGCGCAATGCGGCGCGGGTGGACCTGCTCGCGATGATGCGCCAGCTCGCCGCCTATGTGCAGGGCAACTGCGGCGCGGACCTGCATGTGCTGCTCGCCTCGGGCTTCGATGCGGTGCGCGCGCCGTCGCCCGTGACTATGCCGACGCCGCCGCAGAACCCGGGCCTGTCCTTCACCGGCAAAAGCGGGGAGCTGCTGTTCAAGTTCGACCGCGTGTGGAATGCGGTCGCCTATTCCACCCAGACGGCCACCGGTGCCGCCGGGCCGTGGGAGGACTACGATCTCACGACGACCTCGCGCGTGCTCATCGAAGGCATCACGGCCGGTACGGTGTGCTGGGCGCGCGCGTGCGCGAATGGTTCCGCCGGGGCGAGTGAATGGACGGCGCCGACTTCGGCGATGGCGATCTGACATCAGGCTTCATCCGCCACGATCCTTTCAGGCAAAAGCGCCTGGCTGGTGACTTATGAAAGACGCGCCGGGTTCCGAATGGCCCACCCGGCGCGTCTTTCCGGTACCGGGAACGGCAGCAGGAAATGCGGCGCCGCGCTTCCGACAGTTTGGCAATACCCGCGCGTTTATTTCCGTTTCTTTCGATCGAGGAGCGCCCGGATGCGCGCGAGTTCCGCGGCGTCGAGATCCTTCGGGCCCAGCAGTGCGGCGATGAGGTCCGAGGGGCGGTTGTTGAAAAAGGTCGCGAGCAGCCGGCGCAGGGCGCTCCGGCCGGCCTTCGCCTGCGAGGCGCGGGGCTCGTACACGTAGCGCTTGCCGTCGCGCTCGTGCCGGAGGTGGCCCTTCGCCACGAGCACCGCGAGGAGCGCGCGCACCGCGGAATAGCTCGGCGCATCCGCCAGCCCCGCGTGGATCTCAAGCGCCGTCGCGCGGCCCGCGCGCCAGATCACATCCATGATCTGCCGCTCGCGGCGGGAGAGCGGATCGTGCTCGGGATGGTGCGCTGACACGGCGGCGAAACTGCCGCGCCGTCCGCGCCCCGTCAAACCAAATGCTGCTTTTTTAGCAAAAGAACCTGGGACGCTCGTGCCTTTATGCTGTTTTTTTAGCACGCGCACGAGCGCCGCGTCCGCCGCCGCGGTTCCCTTCGGAACCATGTCCGCCCGCTACGGCCAGCGCCGTCACGGAAATGCGACAAATGCCGGCGCGAAAACGGGAACCGCCAGCGCGAGCCAGGCGAACCAGACAACGGGGCGATTTTTCATGCGGGCATCTTTGTGGAAAAAACGAAGCGAAGTGCTCAGCGCGCGTAGGCCTCGACTCGGCGCACCCAGCCGACCAGCCACTTGGCTTCGTCGCGCTCGGGCGGGGAATTTTTCACCCGCTGGGCGAGCACATGCGCGGCGGAATCGCTGAACGCGCTCACGGCGGAATCGAAATCCTCCATGCCTTCGATGACTTGCAGCAGCCCCCAGCCGCGGCCGTTGTAGCGCTCGGTGGGGTTCGTGCCTTCGCCTTTGAAATTGACGTAATCAATCAGCGCAAACGTCCCCTTCCCGTTCGCGGCGAGGCGCTCGAATTGTTTCTTCACGTGCTCGCGGCGGGCGGCGGGTGCGGCGGCGAGCAGCTTCGGCAGCGCGGCCTCCATGCGCTGTGCGAGGAAGCGGCTTTGCAGCGCGACGGTCGAGGCGAGCAGGTCGCGCAATGCAGTCATTTGTTTGCCGTGCGCGGCGGCTTGGAATTCCTCGCGACTGCGCCACGGGCACGGCGGCACGGGCTTCAGCCACGCGGGCAGCGCCACGCCATTCGCGCCGAGGAAACGCACGAGACCAGGGAAACTTTCCTCAAACGGGCCGCGCATGTTTTTCGGATACCAGATGAAATGGCCGATACCGAGCGACGCGAAATTCTCGCCGGAATTCCACGAGGTGAGCCCGTCGCGCGTGCCGCCGCATTCGTTTTGCCAGACGCGCTGGCCGATGGAGGCGAGTTCGCGATCCGAGAGCGCAGCGAGCGCAGGCATGGCGGTCAACGTGAGGAGGGAAAGGGCGAGGAGTCGGTGCATGGCGGGACGATGAAGGACGGATGGGGAATTTGGAATGACGAACTCCCCTCGCCGCCTTCGTGATCGGTGATCAGTCATCCGTCATTCCGCTCGCCATCGCGCAGGCGCTTCGGAATTCTCCGCGCCCATGTCTTTTGGCAAACCCGCCTCGATGTCGCTCTACACCGCGACCTGCCTCGTCGTCGCGAACATGGTCGGCATCGGCGTCTTCACGAGCCTCGGTTTCCAGCTCGCGGGCGGGCTTACGCCGTTTGTCATCCTCATGCTGTGGCTCGTCGGCGGCGTGTGCGCGTTTTGCGGCAGCGTCGCGTATGCCGAGCTTGCCGCGGCGCTCCCCCGCTCCGGCGGCGAGTATCATTTTCTCGCGCGCATCTATCATCCGTCGGTCGGCTTTCTCGCGGGCTGGGCGGCGGTCACGGCAGGTTTTGCCGCGCCGGTCGCGCTCGCGGCGATGGCGTTTGGAAAATATCTGCACGGCGTTTTCCCCTCGATCGCCGAGATGCCGCTAGCCTTTGCCGCGCTCGCGGCGATCACGATCGCGATGCTCGTGAGCACGCGGCTGCGGCAGTGGTTTCAGGATTTTTCCACGTCGCTGAAACTGCTCACCATCGTCGCCTTCATCGCCGCGGGCTTTCTCGCGCCCGCGAACGGCAGCGCGCTCGCACCGCAGACGGGCGACGCCGTGCGCCTCTTCAGCCCGGTGTTCGCGACGAGCCTCATCTACGTCATGTTCGCCTACGCGGGCTGGAATGCCTCCTCCTACGTCACCGGCGAAGTGCGCAATCCCTCGCGCAACGTCCC
>JBBQJR010000254.1:0-5045 GCA_038326125.1 Chthoniobacterales bacterium | reverse complement strand
AGAGCTGGTCGGCGAATTTCGGGAGCTGCGTGGTGCCGATGAGGGCGTCGGCGTTCACGAGGAGCGGCGGGGCGATTTCGGTGTAGCCGCCACCTCGCGGGTGCGTGTGCGTGTCGAGGAGGAAATTGACGAGCGCGCGCTCGAGCCGTGCGCCGGGGCCGGTGTAGCAGGTGAAGGCGGGGCCGGCGATTTTCGTGGCGCGGTCGAAGTCGAAGAGGCCGTGCTTTGCGCCGAGGTCGAGTTGCGAGAGGGGCTGGAAAGTGAACGCGGGCTTTGAGCCCCACGCGCGGAGTTCAGGGTTCGCGGCGGCGTCGGTGCCGACGGGGCATTGCTCGTGCGGGACGTTCGGGATGCCGAGGAGGAGGTCGCGCTGCTCGGCGTCGAGCGCGGTGGTCTCCTCGTTGAGGCGCTTCATGTCCTCGCCGAAGCCGCGCACCTGCGCCTCGATCTCGCTCGTGTCCTCGCCGGCTTTCTTTTTCGCGCCGATCTCCTTGCTGATGCGGTTGCGGTCGGCTTGGAGCTGCTGGAGCTTCGTCTCGGCCTGACGGCGTTGCGTGTCGCATTGGAGGACGGCGTCAATTTGTGCCGCCCAATCGCCTGCGCGACCGGCGAGGCGGGCTTTGATTTCGTCGGGCGATTTGCGGATGAGCGCGATGTCGAGCATGGGGCGCGGAGGCTATGCGCCGCGGATGCAAAGGCAAGCGGGGCGGGCATTCGGTCGCGGCGCGTTTGCAACGTCGCGCGGGCGAGCGCAGCGAGGCGGTGAAGTTGCGCTCTGGAAATGCGAGCGGCGTGTTGCTCCGCGCCATCCCGCCGCCTTTGCCGATTCTCCCGCGCGAGGTTGAAAAACCCCGCCTACTTTGGCAACGCCGCCTACTTTAGAACCCCGCCTGCTCTGCCGGCGACTACCGGCTGTTGCTGCTCGGCGTGCTGCCGCCGAGGCCGGGGTTCACGCTCACGGGCAGGCGGATGCTTGGCAGATCTTTGAGCGTGAAGGTGAGCGTCACGCCGTAGTTCCGCTGTGTGGTCGTGGCGCTGGAATTATCCTGTGCGGTGAAGCCGAAGCTGCCGATCCAGCTTCCGAGATCGCGATGCACCTCGTAGGTCTGCGATTCGAAAATGTTGTCGCGAAATTCGTAGGATCCGCGCGCGGAAAAGGCCCAGTTGTCGTTGATGCGAAAATGCGCGCCCACGTTCAGCAGGGAGCTGTCCTGATAGAGGATGTTATGGCTGAGGTAGCGGTGGCCGATGCTGAAACTCATGCGGTCGTTCGCTAAAAAATTGACGTCCGAATTTACCTCGGTGAAACCGGTGTCGAGGAGCGGGAGCTGTGCATCCGTGGTGAGCGCGATCCACGGCAGCGGATTCCAGCGGAGGCGGTTCACGAAATTCGAGAAGCGGCCGGAATCGGGATCGAGCGAGCCGAAATCCGGGCGCTGCAGCCGGATGTCAAAATAGCTGTCCATCTCGAGCCAGTTGAACGTGGAATCGTCGCGCCGCGTCTGGAGCCGGTTGCGCGCGCCGAGGCGGAGAATGTTCCAATTCGTGATCGCGTCGGTGCTGTTGAACGCCGGGAAATCAATCGCGGGAAGCTGCGAGGACTGCTGGAAGCGATCGATTTGGTAAATCTGCTTCCCATTCGTGTCGGTGCTCACCGAGCTGAGATTCGCGTACGGCTGCACGATGTGCCGCATCCCGTCGAGCCCCCACGCGCGGCTCTGCACGCCTTCGTACGCGCGCGATGCCTTGAACGACGCCTCGACGCCCGCATTGAAAGTCGGGCGGAAAAGCGAACCGGTTTTCGTCAGCGTGTTGATCGCGTTCGTCGCGGTCTGCTGCGCGCCGGTGGAGAGCGTCTGCGTGCCCGTGGTCGTGGTGGAAACCGTGGAGCCAGTCTCCGAGTACCACGTCCCGCGGAAACCGACGCGCGGCACGAGGCTCAGCCAGCCGCCATAGGTGTGCGGGAAAAGGAACTGGTGGAACGAATCCACCCGCGTGAAGCCGTAGTCGGGCAGCGCGGAATTTTTCGCAAAGTTCCGCCGGTACGAGCCGACCGTCGTCTCGCCTTCGTAAAATGCGCGGCTCCCCAAAATCGGCTGCCGCGTGACGTCGAGCGCGCCCTCGGGCAGCCGTTCGGTGCCGTCGAAAAATTCGTTGATCTGCTTTCGCGCCAGCACCGTCACGGTGTAGTCGTCGGCAAATTTCGTGAGGCTCAGCGCATTGTCGGGATGCGGATTTTTCAAAAATTCCGACTCGTAAAAATCCTGCAAAAACCGCGTGTCGCTCAGCTTGTTGATATTGACCGAAGCGTAGATGTCCTCGGTGAGATACTGGCGAGCTTGGAGCGAAACGCGGTAGCGCCCGGAGGCGATCACTTCGCGGGCGAGCGCGGTCTTGTTCGTGTCCGGGCTGGAGTCGTTCAGGCCGTACGCGGTGAAGCGGCCCCAGTTTTTTCCGCCGTCCTCCTTCGGCGCCCAATGCGTGCTGAAGCCGAGCGCCGCGCCGCGTTTCGAGAGGTAATCCAGCCGCACCGTGCCGCCGAGTTTGTCCGTGAGCGGGAAGGTGTAACTCGCCAGCAAATAGGCGCCCCACACCGAGCGATAGCCGGGCGTGAGGCTCAGCGCATTTTCGCGATCGAGCGACTGGTAGAGATACGGCAGGCGCATCACCGGCGTCTCGCCGATGTAAAAATCCACATCGTACAGGATGACACTGTTTTGCGGATAAATGCGCGCGCGCCGCGCCCGCAGCGACCAGTCCGGCTGCAGCGAATCATCCGTGGTGAAGACGCCACCTTTCACGAGATAGCCCGTGCTGCCGACGTTGTTTTGGAAGGAATTTGCCGAGTAGAGATACGGAAAATTCTCCCCGTTCACCGAGGCGCTCATGATGTCCTTCGTCTCCAGATTGTACACCGCGCGCTCGGCCGTCACGAGCTGCCCGTCGCGGTAAATGCGCACATTTCCCGTGGCGATGACATCGCGCGTGGTCGGGTCGTACTGCGCCTCGTCGGCATAGATCGTCGTCGAGCCGTACGAGATCTGCACATTGCCCGAAGCCGTCGCGAGCACGCCCGAGGCGTCGAGCCGTTCCGCGGCGATGTCGATCGGGAGGTCGCTGAATTTCCCCGGCGGCGACGCCTTTGGAGCCGCGAACGCACTGCCGCAGAGCGCGGCGAGGGCGAGGGCGGTGCGGCGGAGATTCATTGCGTAAAAACGGCAAAGCTACCGGTTGCCGAGCGCGCGGTGGACGCTCTCGCTCCGCACTCGACACCTGCGCGCGGCGCCGGCACGTTCCGCGGCTGCCCATGCCGATGCGCGACAGCCCATGACTGACCGGAAGCTCACTTTTCTCCGCCGCTTTGCGAGCACGGCGGTGCTGTGGACGGTCGCACTGTGGACGATTTTCACCGGCTCGGAGCCGGGCTTCGTGCTGCTCGTCTCCGGGCTCGGGCTTGTCGGGCTGTGGGAATACTACTCGATGCTCGATTTGAAAAAGCTGCCGAACTTCAAAATGTTCGGCATGTTTTGCGGCGCGCTGATGCTCGGCGGGAGCTTCTACTGGCTGACTTGGCGCCATGCGCTGCCGGATGGGATTTACGATTTTGAAATCGGCACGCTGCTGCTTTTCATGCTCGTGGTTTTTGCGCGGCAGATGTTTGTCCGCGTCGTGGAACTGGTCCCGCTCGAGACGATGGCGCTCACGCTTTTCGGACTGTTCTACGTGCCGTGGCCGTTCAGCTTTGTGGCGAAAATCGTCTATCTCACGCCGCGCGTGGACGGGCATGTCACGGGGCATTTCTATGTGCTCTTCCTCGTGCTGGTGACGAAATTCAGCGACATGGGCGCGTATCTCACCGGCTCGCTCATCGGGAAGCATCCGCTCGTGCCGCACATCTCGCCGAAGAAAACGTGGGAGGGATTTTTCGGCGCGCTCGCGTTCAGCATCGGCGGCGGGTGCGGGCTCGTCGCGCTGATGCCGGAGAAACTTCACTTTCTACAGCAATCCGACGCCGTGGTCCTCGGGCTGATCCTCGGTTTCGCCGCGATCGTCGGCGACCTCGCGGAGTCGCTGCTGAAACGAAGCTGCGGCGCGAAGGACAGCGGCCGTTTTCTCCCCGGCATCGGCGGCGCACTCGACCTGATTGACAGCATCCTCTTCACTGCGCCGATGATGTTCTTCTACCTCCGTTTCATCCTGCCCCGATGAGAAAGCGCCGCGTGGTCATCCTCGGCTCCACCGGGAGCATCGGCGAAAGCGCGCTGAAAGTCGCGCGCGACATCCCCGAGCGCATGGAAGTCGTCGGCCTCGCCGCGGGGAAAAATGTCGCGCGGCTGATGGAGCAGGCGCGGGAGTTTTCGCCGCGCGCCCTCGCGATCGGCGACGAGGCTGCGGCGAAATTGGAAATTGGAAATTGGAAATTGGAAATTCCACTGCACACCGGCGATGAAGGTCTCTGCGAACTCGCGCGGATGCCCGAGGCGGATCTCGTGCTCATTTCCATCGTCGGCACCGCCGGCCTGCGCCCCGCGCTCGCGGCGATCGAGGCGGGGAAGGACATCGCGGTCGCGAGCAAGGAAATCCTCGTGATGGCAGGTGAAGCGGTGATGACTGCCGCGCGAAAAAAAGGCGTGAAAGTTTTGCCCGTGGACAGCGAGCACAACGCGATTTTCCAGTGCATCGAAGGCCGCAGTCCGGAGCAGGTGCGCCGCATCATTCTCACCGCGAGCGGCGGGCCGTTCCGCACTTTGCCCGCGTCAGATTTGGAGCGCGTGACGAAGGCGCAGGCGCTGAAGCACCCGACGTGGGTCATGGGCGCGAAGATCACGATTGATTCCGCGACGCTGTTCAACAAGGGCCTCGAAATGATCGAGGCGCGCTGGCTTTTCGACGTGGAAATGGCGCGCGTGGATGTGGTCGTGCATCCGCAGAGCATCATCCACTCGATGGTGGAATTTGTGGACAACTCCGTGCTCGCGCAGCTCAGCGCGACGGACATGTGCTTCCCGATCCAGTTCGCCGTCACCTGGCCCGAACGCGTGCCG
>JBBQJR010000253.1:0-5051 GCA_038326125.1 Chthoniobacterales bacterium | reverse complement strand
CATGTTTCGGAGTGAGGCAATAGCTGCCGTTTTCCTGCTTCACCAGCGTCCACGATTGCCACGGCTCACCGCTGTCCTTCTCGAGCACGATGGCCGATCCATTCGTCGCCTGGCCGTGCGCGACCGCGAGCACGAGTGCGGGATTCGCGCTCGCCTTGATCGCAAAAAGCCCGCCGTCCTTCGGCACGATCAGCCACTTCTGGTTCGCCGTTCCCGCCGGCTTGCCGATGGAAATCACCGCGCCCTCATCCGCGCCGGAGCCCGTCACTTCGAGCACCATCGCCGGCGCGCTGACCGGAACGATCGCGTACGCGCCCCAGTCCTCGGCGACGGCACGCCACGCCCCACCTGTGGCAAAAATGATCGCGACGAGGAGCGTAAGCCGATGAAAGTTGGAGATGCCGAGTTTTCGCGAAGTTGGGGCTGTGTTCATAGGGTTGTTGGGAGCATGTTTTTCAGGCGCGGGGATGGACTCTGCTCGCTGTGCAAATGCAGGACGAAGGATCGCTTCGCAGGATGAGTTTTACTTGCGGCGCGAGAGGGCATCCTCGAATCGAAGCGCGGCTTGTCGAAGATGGCAAATCACCAAAGGCGCGCTGCGCCGAGCGAGAAGAACGGTTTGTCCGGCGAAAGCACCGTCATGCCTTCCTCGATGGACTGCGCCGCGATCAGACGATCAAATGGATCGGCGTGGGTGCGCGGAAGTTCGCCGCTCCGGAAAATCGCCGCTTGGGAAATGGCGAGCGGCTGCGTCTGAAAAAAGGCCATGCGCGACGGCAGCCATTCCCGGGGCGCGCCGGGCAGCCCCAGTTTGCCGTTCCCATACTTCAGGCAGATCTCCCAGACGCTCACGTCGCTGAAGAAAAGGTTGTTCGAGGGAAGGTTGATCAGTCTCGTTGCTTCGGCGGACAGCTTTCCTCGCGGCAGCGCGAGCCAGAGGAAAGTGCAGGTATCCAGCAGCAAATTCACAGGCCCCACTCTTTGAGTTCCTTCTTCGTCAGCGGAGCAAACGCGGAATCCGGTATCTTCAACTTCCAGTGGGGATCCAGCGTCTCGCCCACCTTCGGCCGCGGCTTTTGTTTTTCTTTTTTCACGGGCACAAGCATGGCCACGGCGGATTTCCCGCGGGCGATGATGAATTTTGCGCCCTTCTCGACGTCCGCAAGATAGCGCGAAAGATGGGTCTTCGCTTCGTGGGTGGTGATCGTGGTCATGCGCGAAAAATATCGCCCCGCGCGGGTTAGTCAACTTAGTCCAGTCTGCGGTCTGCTTCCTCCCACAAGAGCATTTTAAGAAATGTCGTAGCCACTGGGAAGATTCCAAGTTCTGAGTTCCAAGTTCTGAGTTCCAAGTTCTGAGTTCCAAGTTTAGCCCCGGGCAGCGGCCTTGCGCTTTTGGAGGTGGGTCCAGATTTGCAACGCGCCTGCGGCGGGCTGAACTTGGAACGCTGAACTTGGAACTTGGAAGTCAGAATGCGGTCACAGTTTCACTTGAAATGCTCTAGATCGAAAGTGGGCACGGGACCAGTGCGGCGAGGCGCTTTCCGCATGGCGCTCGCGCCGCTTCTTTCCCATGATGCGTACGCATGAATCCGACTCCGCTCATCGAGACGTTGGCGAGCCTGGTGCGCATCAACAGCGTGAATTCCGCGTACGACGGCGGCGCGGGCGAGCGTGAGATTGCGACTTGGGTGCGGCGCTTTTTCGAGCAGCGCGGGATCGAAGTTTGGGAGCAGGAAGTTTTCCCGGACCGGCCAAATGTGATCGCGCGCCTGCCGGGACGCGATCCGTCGCGGCGCGTGATCCTCGAGGCGCACATGGACACGGTGTCCGTGCAAGGCATGAGCATCCCGCCGTTCGAGCCGCGCATCGCAGAGGGAAAAATGTCTGGCCGCGGAAGCTGCGACACGAAGGCCGGGCTGGCCGCGATGATGCATGCCGTCGCTTCGCTGCACGCGGACCGCATCACGCCGCCGTGCGAAGTGTGGCTCGCCGCTGTCGTGGACGAGGAATTTTCCTACCGCGGCGTGGTGAAACTTTGCGAGGCACTCGCGGGCGACGCCTCGCTTTCGGCCCACGCTGCGCTGGTGGCCGAGCCGACGGGAATGCGCGCCGTCATCGCGAGCAAGGGCGTGCTGCGCTGGCGCATCGTGGTGCGCGGAAAGGCGGCGCACAGCGGCATGCCGCACCTCGGCGTGAATGCGATCACGCACATGGCGCGCGTCGTTCTCGCGATCGAGGAGGATCATCAGCGGCTCGCGACGAACGTGCATCCGCTGCTCGGGGCGGCGACGGCGAATGTCGGCATCATCCGCGGTGGCGTGCAGGTGAATTTCGTGCCGGACTCGTGCGCCATCGAGATCGACCGCCGTCTGCTGCCCGGCGAAACGACGGTCGCGGTGCTCGCGCATTATCAAAGTTTGCTCGACGGCTTGCGCGCGCAGCATCCCGCGCTCGATGCCGTCATGGAGCCGCCGATGCTCACGGACGCAGCCCTCGAAACGCCTGCCGATTCCGCACCGGCGAAACTCGCGCGCAGCGTGCTCGCGGACATGAGGCGGGACGCGGCGCTGTGCGGCGTCCCGTTTGGCAGCGATGCGAGCAAGCTCTCGCGGGCAGGAATCCCGAGCCTCGTGATCGGTCCAGGTCACATCGATCAGGCGCACGCCGCCGATGAATTCGTGGACCTCGCGCAGGTCCAGCAGGCCTTCGAGTTTTACCGCGAATTTATCCTGCGCTTCGAGTGATGCGCAAGCGGAGTGACTTTGAAAAAAATTGCTGTCTCCGAAAATAGCCAGAGAGAACCGCGTCCCGGAGGGACGGCAGAATCTTATGCCGCATTGCTGCTTGTCTTTCGTCCCTTCGGGACTTTTTCCATTTCATTCGCAGTCCCAGCACTGAAGGGCTGGGCTATTCTCGGACGCGCAACTTTTCACACCTCTCTCACGAGAAGAACACTTTCTCCGCAGTCCCGCGCAGCATCCAATTTTTGTCCTCCGCCGAGAGAAAGCTGAGGCGGTCGCGGATGAGCGCGATCGAGTCCGCGTAGGTGTGGCCGTCCTGGACTTGATACGGGCAGTCGCTCGCCCACATGAGCCGCTGCGCGCCGAAGGTATCGCGCAGTTTGCGCACGAGCGGCGCGAGGTCGGTGTACGGCGCCTTCTTCGCGCCGAGCGCGTAAAAGGCGGAGGTCTTCACATGCGTGTGCTCTAACTCCGCGAGGCGGCAAAGCGCATCGAGTTCGCGCTGATCCACCGTGCCCTTCATGCCGATGCGCGCGAAGTGATCGATGACCACGCGCGTGCGCGGATACGCGGCGCACATGCGCTGCACCGCGGGCAGCGCGTCGGGGTCTGCCAGCAGGCACATGGAAAGTCCGGCGTCAGCGGCGCATGACCACATCGCTTTCATGCCGGCGGAATTTTGCCACGCCCCGGTCTTTTCGCGATCGGTGTAGATGCGAAATCCGCGCACGCCTCTTTTCGCGAGCGCCTGCATCGTGTCGCACACGTCCGGCTGCGTCTCGTCCACGATCGCCACGCCGCGGAAAACATCCGGCTGCTTCGCGATGGCCTCGAGCATGTAGCGGTTGTCGGTCTTGTAAAAACTCATTTGGATGAGCACCACGCGCGTCACGCCCTGCGGTCGCGTGTGCGCGAAAAGTTCCTCCGGCGTGAAGCTCGGCGGCACCATGTCCTTTTTCGTGAACTCCGCTGCGAGCGGATACCGCGCCGTGTCCGGCGTCCAGATGTGGACGTGGGCATCAATGAATCCACCGGCTGAATCTTCGGCGGAAACCCGTGACGCGAGTGCGGCGAGTGCGGCGGTGCGCAGGAAGTTGCGACGCGTGACGACGGAGGATGTGTGCATGAGGAGGGTGGGTTTGGGGGTTGGTGGAGGGGAAAATGGAACGGATCACGACTGCCGCAGCAACGTCTCCAGCACGCGCAGGAACTGGCCGATGTCGTCCTGCGTATTGTAGCCGTGTACGGCGATGCGGATGCGGCCGGCGTTGTGCATGACGTGGATTTCTTCGCGCTCGAGCGCCGCGTGCAGTTCCGTGCTGCGCGGATGCGTGAAGGCGAGGATGCCCGATCCGTTCCAGCGGCAGAGTGGCTGCACGCCGATGTCGCGCAGTCCGAGTTCGGCCTCGGCCAGGAGCGGATCCGCATGCGCGGCGATCTGCGCGATGCCGACATTTTCCAAATACCGCAGCGAGGCATTCAGCGCGTAGAGCGCGACAAAGTTCGGCATGCCGACGGAGAAACTCGCCGCGCCCGGCTTCGTCACCGCGCGCTCGAAACGATCTGAGTCGAACGCATTTTGCAGATGCAGCCAGCCTCCCGCGCGCGTGGTGAGCCGCGCGGCGCTCGCGGCCGGGATGCCGATGATGCAGCCGCCGTGGATGCCGAGCGTCCACTTATGCGTGCTGGAGATGAGAATGTCCGCACCGTCGCAATCGAGCACCACGCGGCCGAGCCCCTGCGTGATGTCCACGGAGAGGATCGCATTCGGCGCAAGCCGCCGCACCGTGTCGCGGAACGCGCGCCACGCAATGCGATGGCCATTGTAAAAACTCACGAGCGAGACCTGCACGAGCCGCGTGCGCTCGCTCAGCAGCGGTGCGAGATCATTTGCGTCGAGCGCACCTCCCGCATTTTTCCACACGCGCAGCACCGGCGCCTCCGCCGCGCGCAGCCAAGGCGTGACGCCGGCGGGAAAATCGAGATCGCTCACGACGACCTCGTCGTCCGCGCCGAGCTGCAGCGCGGACGCGAGAAGATTGTACGCCTCGGAACTGCACGAGCAGAACGACACTTCTCCCGTCTGCAAGCCGAGCATCCGTGCGCTGATTTCGCGGCACGCCTCGACCTGCGCGAAGTGCGCGTCGCGCCCGCGCATCCCGCGTTACTTGTCGCGCCAGTAGGCCGCGATCGCCTCGCCCGTGCAGAGCGGCGGGATGCTCTCGGCAGCGGTGTTGAGATACGTGATTCCCGCGAGCGTGGGAAAATCGCGGAGGCGGGTGGATTCGGTGAGCATGGGAAAAATGGG
>JBBQJR010000252.1:0-5062 GCA_038326125.1 Chthoniobacterales bacterium | reverse complement strand
TTCTCCTCGTACGTCACCGGATTGTACGGATACCGCGCCGAATCCTCGACGTAGTACACCTCATGCCCGAGGCGCTGCAGCCCGACGATGTAGTGAATGTGCTGCCAGACGACGCCCGCGATCGGACAGCCGCCCATGAAGCCCATGACGATGATGCGCTTTTTTTTCATCACGCCGGAACCCGCTTCGCGAACCGCGCGGGATTGCCCGCGACAATCGTCCCCGCCGGCACGTCCTTCGTCACGACCGCACCCGCGGCGACCACGGAATTGTCGCCGATGGTCACGCCCTTGAGCACGATCGCGTTCATGCCGATCCACACGTTGTTGCCGATCTTCACCGGCTTCGAGCGCACCGCTTCGAGCGGGCGCACGGGTTTGTTTTCAAAATAGGGCGCGAGCGCCTCCGCATCGATCATCCGCTGCGCCGCACCGACGGGATGGAAGTCGCTGTCGGCAATGCCTACGCCCCACGAGATGAGGCAGTGCGAGCCGATTTCCACGCGCGTGTCCGAAGTGATCAGCGCGCCAACCATGAGCGTGAAATCGCCCACCGTGACATGCGCGTCCGCCGCGACGGCAAACTGGCACGCCGCGTACACGCTCACGTGATTTCCAAATTCAATCGCCGGCTGCCGCCTGCCCTTGAAATGCAAAAAGCACTGCGCGCTTTCGCAGTAAAATCCGTCGCCCCACGTCACGTTCTCCGGGATGCGCCGCGGCGACCAGTCGTGCTCGATGGTGCGGTCGGGGCGGACATTGCTCATGCGGCGGAAATAGCCGACGCGGGCCGCAGCGCAAACTTCAATATAGCGCCGACGATTCGTCGGCAAAAATGCGCGTGAACAAAATCAATGTCCAAAGTCGCATCCAGCGCGTGCCGCGCCCCCGCATCCGCCGCCCCGCCGACTCGTCGGCGCTCCCCTTCCGTCACCGCATTCCGCTGGCGGGAAATCCGCGCTCTGCTATTTTCACATTCCATTTCACGAGCAGATGCAGAAGTCCGACATCCCGAAAAAAACCGTCTATCGCCTTTCGATTTACAACCGCGCGCTCCAGCGTCTGCGGGAAAATGGCAGCACCACCGTCAGCTCCGAGGCGCTCGCGACGGCCGCGGGCGTGAAGCCGACGCAACTGCGCAAAGACCTCACGTATTTCGGCCACTGGGGCACGCGCGGGCTCGGGTACAACGTGGCGGGGCTCATCACCGCAATCACCGACATCCTCGGCATGGCGAAGCTCCAGCCCGTCATCCTCGTCGGCGCGGGCCAGCTCGGCACCGCGCTGCTGCGCTACGGCGGCTTCGCGCGCGAGGGCTTCGAGGTCGTCGCGGCGTTCGATGAAAACGTGTCGCGCAAGCGCCCGCGGGACATCCCCATTCCGATTTTGCCGATGGACCAACTCGCCGCTTTCGTCCGCGAGCGCGGCGTGAAGCTCGCCATCCTCACCGTGCCGGGCAAGGTCGCGCAGGAAGTCGCGAACCGGCTCATCGAATGCGGCGTGCAGGCGATTCTAAATTTCGCGCCCGCCGTGCTGCACGTCCCGGAGCGTATCGCCGTGAACAATGTGGACCTCGCGATCCAGCTCGAGAATCTGAGCTACTTCGTGAAATGAGCGGCGTGCTCGCGGAGAGCGGCACGCTCGCGACAATCGCCGCGCCGGAATTTGACCTCGCGCTCACCCTCGGCTGCGGCCAGGTCTTTCACTGGCGCAGGTACGGCGCCGGCTGGCTCGGGATGATCGGCGAGGCGGCGTGCTACGCGGAGCAGCGCGGCGAAACTTTGCTCGTGCCGCGCGGCATGGAGCAGATCGCCGCGCACTATTTCGCGCTCGATCACCCGCTCCAAAAGATGCGCGCCACCTTTCCCAGCGACCAAGCGATGAGCACGGCGGCGGCCGCGTGCCGCGGACTCCGGCTCGTGCGCCAGCCCGCGTGGGAATGCACCGCGACCTTCATCACGAGCGCGCAAAAAGCCGTGCCGCACATCGCGCAGATTTCGCACACCTTGCGCGAGCGGTTCGGTCGCGCGACAGAGTGGAATGGCGAGCGGCTTTTTTCCTACCCGGCCCCCTCGGCACTCGCGGCGTTGGAGGAAAAAGATCTCCGCGCGTGCGCCCTCGGGTATCGCGCGAAAAATCTTCTGCGCACCGCGCGCATGATCGCGGGCGGCGAAGTGGATCTCGCCGCCGTCGCGCAACTCGGCGATGCGGAGGCGGCACTGGAATTGCAACGGCTCGCGGGCGTCGGGCCGAAGGTCGCGGCGTGCGCGCTGCTTTTTGGTTTCGAGCGGCTCGCGGCATTCCCGATCGATGTGTGGATCGAGCGCGTCCTGCGCCGAATCTATTTTGCGCGCAAACGCAAGGTGACGGCGAAGCGGCTGCGCGAATTTTCCGCGACGCACTTCGGCCCGTACGCCGGGTATGCTCAGCAATACCTTTTCCACCACGCGCGGACCACGATGACGCGCGGCAAAAAGACCTCATGAAATTCGACGCCGCCCTCACTCCTGCCGACATCAGCCGCCTGCCGGAGCGTGATCTCAGCGCGACGACCTGCGTCGTCTTCGACGTCCTCCGCGCAACGTCCTCCATGATCACCGCGCTGGCAAACGGCGCGGCGGAAATTTTCCCCGTCAAGACGATCGAGGAAGCCTTTGCGCTGCGGAAAAAAATCCCCGACGCGCTGCTCGGCGGCGAGCGGCACAGCGAGCGCATCGAGGGTTTCGACCTCGGGAACAATCCGTTCGAGTATACCGCGCTCGCGGGAATGCGGATCATCAGCACGACGACGAACGGCACGATCGCCCTGCGCGCCTGCGAGCGCGCGCAGCGGGTGCTCGTGGGCGCGCTGCTGAATCTCGCGGCGCTCCGCGACGAACTCGCGCGCACGAATCCCGCCGAAGTGCTGCTCGTCTGCGCCGGCACTTTTGAGAATTTCGCGCTGGAAGATGCCATCGCCGCCGGGCTGCTCGCCGCGGAATTTCCCGATGCTGAACTGACCGATGCCGCGATCGGGACTGTCGCCACGGCGCAAAGATTTTCCTCCGCGCTCGAAGGTCTCCGCGCTGCGCGCAACGGGCGCGCGCTCGCGGCGCGCGGGTGGCAGGATCAGATCGAGTGGTGCGGTCAGGTCTCGCGTTTCGAGGTGATCGGTGCGATGGAGGGCGCGATTATCCGCCGCCTGTGAGCCCGTCCGAATCCAGCCCGACCGCGTTCCGCCGGTGGCTCGATGCCTTCGTCGTCCTGCCCGATCGCATCAAGCTCCCGCTCGGCGTCATTGTCGCGCTGCTCGCGCATGGCCTGGTGTTTTTCCTCGTGTGGATCGGGCCGCTCGTCGTGCAGTTGCTCTCCCGGTATTCGCTGCTCCCGGCGAGTTGCATGCAGACCTACGTCGCGCCCAAGCCGACGCCTGAGCCGAAAAAACTCGAGGTCGTGCTTTTCACTCCGACA
The DNA here is from genome assembly GCA_038326125.1 of Chthoniobacterales bacterium. Lineage (GTDB taxonomy): Bacteria > Verrucomicrobiota > Verrucomicrobiia > Chthoniobacterales > Chthoniobacteraceae > SXWH01. The sequence continues at coordinate 1,613 of JBBQJR010000252.1, read as the reverse complement.
CCCGAACCGCCGCCAGTGAATCCGACGCCGGTGCCCGAGAAACTCGCGGCGCAGGACGAGCAGTTGCTGAAGGAACTTTTTGCGCAACTGCCTCTGGAAAAGCAGCGCGAATACGTGGACGTCGAAGGGCTCGCCCAAAAGAAAAACACCTCGGCGAAAGCGCTGCTGGAAAGCTGGCGCGACAGCGTCGCCGGCAGCCGCAAGCGAGGCACGGGCAGCGAGCCGCTGCCAACGCTCGACGGTTTGGAAAACATGCCGTTCACGCAGATGACCGGTCGGGAGGTGAGTCTCGGCAAACCCGACCTCCCGCCGGACGCGTCTCCGAGCGAGCCGCCCGCGCTGTTCAAGCCGAAGCCGATTGATCCCAAATTGCAGGCGGCGAACACGCCCCCCGAACCCGCCGATCCTGCGCGCCCGCTGCCCACGCCCACGCCCACTCCAACGCCGAAAACGGTGCTCGTGGCGAAGGCAACGCCGCCGCCAAACTTGCTCTCGGTGCGCGAAGCCTCCGCGGATCAGATCCCGATTTTTCTGAACCGCCGCTCGGATCCCGAGGCTCCGAAGGACCTGGCCAACCAGCGCGAGCCCGAACCGACTCCGCAGCCGACCGCGACGCCGCCGCCGAATCCCACGCCGGTGCCGACCGCGAAACCAAGGCCGACGCACCTGCCGACGCCGACGCCGCAGGACTCCGTTCCGAAACCGCCGACGCGTCCGCAATCGGTCATCATCGCCGCGAAGCTCGACTTTAAAAACAACCAGCCGCGCCCCGTGCCGAACCCGGGCTACTCCCCGCAGATGCGCAAGACGAAAATGAACGGCATGAACATGCCGGAGGGCGAGGACGGCGTGGACTCCGTGGCGACGCCGCTCGGGCGCTACAAAAAATCCGTGAGCTCCGCCGTCGGCTCGCGGTGGAACTACTACATTCAAAAGCGCATGAGCCTGCTGCAGACAGGCAAGATCACGGTGGTTTTCAGCCTCGACTCGCGGGGCAAGGTGCGCAGCTTCCGCGTTGATGAAAACACCTCCAATCCCGCGCACGCCGCGCTCATCGAGCAATGTGTGCGTGAGGCGGAATTCGATCCCCCGCCGCCCGAGGCGCTGCGCGGCGGCACCTTCGAGTATCCGATGAGCTTTCATCTCCTCTAGAATTTCATGTTTAAACGCACGCTCCTCTTCCTTCTCATCGCGGCCTGCTTCGCCCCAGTGCTCCACGCCAAATCACCGCCGAAAAAGCCGGCGGGAAAATCATCCGCCCAGGAGCTCGCCGCTTTCATGCCGAAAGTGAAAGCCGCGATGGCGGCGCGGTGGGGCGACGCGGTCGCGGCGCGCAGGGCGGAATTTTCCGCGGGCAATGTGATCGTCACGTTCGCGCTCGACGCTGACGGCAAGGTGACGGAATTCACTGTGACCGCGAACACGTCGAATGAAGTGTTCGCGAAATTCTGCGAGGAGTTTGTCCGCGGGACGAAATTTGCAGCGCCGCCAGCCGGCGCGCTCACCGGCGGCCGGATCGAGATACCTTTCAATTTCACCATTCTCTGACCGCCATGATCGCGCTTCCTTTTTTTCCGGCACTCGCCGCGTCCTTACAGCAGATCTACGAATTT
>JBBQJR010000251.1:0-5067 GCA_038326125.1 Chthoniobacterales bacterium | reverse complement strand
CAGGAGGGCAACGAGAAATTTGAAAAGTATGTGACCGACGAATTTCTCACCGGCACCGTCTATGGCGCGAATGTCGTGGTGACGAACCCGACGAGTTCGCCCGTGAAGGCCGAGGTGCTCCTGCAAATCCCGCAGGGCGCGGTGCAGGTGCTCGGCAGCAAGGCGACCGACTCGCGCCGCCTGCGGCTGGAGCCCTACACGACGAAGACGTTCGAGTATTACTTCTACTTCCCCGCGGTGCCGCGCGCCGGGATGAAGTTCCCGCACTACCCGGTGAATGTCGCCGTCGCGGGCCACAGCGCGGCTGCGGCGAAGGCGTTTGCATTCAACGTCGTCGCGAAGCTCACGCAGTTTGACAAAGCCTCGTGGGACTACGTCTCGCAATACGGCACGGACGCGGAGGTGTTCGCGTTCCTCGCGCAGAACAACGTCGAGTCGCTGAACCTCGAACGCATCGCGTGGCGCGTGCGGCAGAGCGGCGACTTTTTCAAAAAGCTGACCGGCGTGATGCAGCAGCGGCATGTGTGGCAGGACGTGATCTACAGCTACGCGGTCGTCCACAACGACACCGCCGCGCTGCGCGAATGGCTGAAGCACCGGGATGATTTTCTCGGCGACTGCGGGCCGTTCCTCGCGTCGAAGCTCATCACGATCGATCCCATCGAGCGCCGCGCCTACGAGCATCTTGAATACAGCCCGCTCGTGAACCAGCGTGCGCACCGCCTCGGCAGCGAGCACCGCATCGCGAACCCGACGGTGCTCGCGCAGTATCAGCACCTGCTCGATATCCTCGCGCACAAGCCGCAGCTCGACGCGATGGACAGCATGAGCGTGACGTATCACCTCTTCCTGCAGGACCGCGTGGAGGAGGCGCTCGCGCGTTTCCACGCCGTGGATGCAAAGGCGCTGCCCACGCAAATCCAGTACGACTACTTCAAGTGCTACGCGGATTTCTACGAGGGCAACCTCGCCGAGGCGCGCGGCATCGCGGCGAACTACTCCGGCAATCCGATCGCGCGCTGGCAGAAGCTCTTTGCCGAAGTCGGCTCGCAGCTCGACGAGATCGAGGGAAAGGCCGCGGCGAACGGAGTCAAACTTGGCGCTGACAAAAACGACGACAAGCCCGACCGCGAGAAGCAGCAGGCGGAACTCGCGGCGACGGAGCCGGTGTTCGACTTCAAGGTGGAGAACAAATCCATCGCGCTCACGTGGAAGAATCTCGGCGAAGTGACGGTGAACTACTACCTCATGGACCCCGAGTTCTCGTTCAGCAGCAGCCCGTTCGTGAGCGAGGACGCGAGCCGCTTCAGCATCATCAAGCCGAGCAGCAGCGCGAAGCACGCGCTGCCTGCGGGCAAGGACGCGCTCGACATTCCGCTGCCGGGTGAATTCGCCAAGGCGAACGTCCTCGTCGAGGTCATCGGCGCCGGACACCGCAAGGCGCAGGCGTATCACGCGAACACGCTCAAGCTCACGCTCGCGGAAAACTACGGCCGCATCGAGGCGCTCGACAGCGCCACCGGCAAGCCCGTCGCTAAGGCATACGTGAAAGTGTATGCGCGGCTGAACAACGGCACCGTGCGCTTCTTCAAGGACGGCTACACCGACCTGCGCGGACGCTTCGACTACGCGAGCCTGAACGCGCCGGAGCACGCGCAGCCCGTGCCGCTCGGTCGCAGTGCCCAGGACGCCGCGCCCGCGAACGGCCTCGATTACCAGATGCTCAAGCCCGCCGAACTCAACCACGTCGAGAAGCTCGCCATCCTGCTGCTCAGCGACACGAACGGCGCCGCCGTCCGCGAAGTGAACCCGCCGCGGACCTGAGCGCGCACGGAGCGCCGCGTGAGGAGCGCCGTCCGTCCCGGCGGCCACGAAAACCCACGGCGCAGCCGCACTTCAAAATGGCGCTGCGCGCGCGACGTGGCCGGCGAGACGCGCGGCGCTCCCCGCGCGGCGCTCCGGCACAGAAACCCGTTGCCAACCCCGCCGCGCGTGGTATTCCCCGCTCCACATCCCGCCTGCCATGCCACAACTTCTCGACTCCAAACAAATCAAAGCCGCACTCAAAGATCTCCCCGAATGGGACCTCGAAAAAAACGTCATCGAGCGCACGTTCGAGTTCGATGACTTCGCGGGCTCGATTGATTTTGTGAATGGCGTCGCGGAACTCGCGGAGGAGCTGGACCATCACCCCGACCTCGACATCCGCTACGCGAAAGTGCGCGTCATCCTCTCGACCCACAGCAAGGGCGGCATCACCGAAATGGACTTCGAGATGGCCGAGCGCATCGGCAATCTGGTGGATGCCTAGAGCTGGGACGGAACTTTGAACTCGGTTCGGAATGAGCACCGAAGGTGCGCAAACAAGCCAGCCCAGGGCAAGCAAGGCACAAGCGCAGCCCCGGGTATACTATTTCATCCGGGCAAAGCCCTGAATGGGCGGCACCTCTTTGTTCCGCCCTTTCAGGGCTTTGATCCTTCTGTTGGCGTTGACTCAGGGCGCTGTCCTGGGCTGGCTTGTTCCGGGCCTTTGGCCCCGCTGCAAAATGAAATTCCGTATAGGCTCTAGCGCGGCGCAGCCCGCGCAACGCGATCCGGATCGCTCTTGGAAAATAATCGCCGCAATCCTCACCGCGGCTCTGGCATTCGGCGTGTACTGGTTTGTGGAAAAGCGGAGCGCGGCACCGCCGCCGCCGCCGGTGATTTTGCCGTACGATCCCCCGCAGCCGCCCGCGGAGAAATAGCGCGCGTATTTTTGGGGATTCCAATCTGCAACCGCTCATTTTCTCCCCGTGAACTGGCCGCAACTCCTCTGCGCCGATCAGCTCGGTCGCGCCAAACCCGCGAGCCGCGACGCCGCGCGCTCCGGCTTTCAGCGAGACAGCGACCGCATCATTTTCTCCTCCGCGTTCCGGCGGCTGCAGGACAAGACGCAGGTCTTCCCGCTCGCGGAAAATGATTTTGCGCGCACGCGCCTCACGCATTCGCTCGAGGTTGCGAGCGTCGGGCGCTCGCTCGGCACGCGCGTCGGCGCGGCGATTTGCGAGCGCCGTCCGCAGGAAACCGCGGGGCTGCACGCTTCGGATTTCGGCGCGATCGTCCACGCCGCCGCGCTCGGGCACGACCTCGGCAATCCGCCTTTCGGCCACAGCGGCGAGGACGCGATCCAGCATTGGTTCGCGAGCGACAGCCCGCATGCCCGCGTCGCGCGCGAAGGTCTCAGCGCCGCCGAGACGGCGGACATCGCGCGCTACGAGGGCAACGCACAGGGCTTCCGCATCCTCACGCGCCTGCAGATGCCGGATCAAAATGGCGGCCTGCAGCTCACCTGCGCGACGCTCGGCGCGTTCACGAAATATCCGCGTGCGTCCGTCCGCGACGAGACCGCGCACGAGGGCGCGAGCGTGAAAAAATTCGGCTGGTTTCAGAGCGAACGCGGGCACTTCGCGGAAGTCGCGCAGCACTGCGGCCTGCTCGCGCGTGGGCCGGAATGCTGGGCGCGGCATCCGCTCGCCTTCCTCGTCGAGGCGGCGGACGACATCTGCTACCGTCTCGTGGATTTCGAGGACGGCGCGCGGCTCGGGTATCTCAGTTACGAGCAAGTGCGCGACGCCTTTTTCGAAATCCTGCCGCCCGCCAAACGCTCGCGCACGCTCGACGGCATGTCGTCGCGCAAAGCCGCCATCGAGATGCTGCGCGCGATGGCCATCGGCGAATGCCTCGCGCAATGCACCGCGCTTTTTCTCGAGCGCGAAAGCGATCTGCTTGAAGGGAAATTCGATACGTCGCTCACTGACGCGATCCCCGCCGCGGATGCGCTGCGCGAGATCCAGAAAGTCAGCCGCGAAATCATCTACTCGACGAAGCGCGGCGTGGAGATCGAGATCGCCGGTTACGAGGTGCTCGGCGGGCTGCTCGATATTTTCATGAGCGCGGTGAATGACCTCGCTGCACGCGGTGACCGCGCATCGAACCGCAGCCGAAAACTCGAGAGCCAGCTCCCCGCCGAGTGCGTGCGCGCCGCGCGTGAAGCCCAGCCATATTTGCGGCTCATGCCGGTGCTCGATTTCGTGAGCGGCATGACGGACAGCTACGCCGTCGCACTCTACCGGCGAGTGAAGGGCATCGCGCTGCCGGGAACTTAGTAGCGCCGGCGATTCTTCGGCGCTACATGGCAACGGCGCGACTTCGCAAAATCCCCGTTCGACTTTTCCCGCCGCGGCGGCGTATTGCGGCGGCATGTTCACCCGCCGCCATTTTGTCACCAGCCTCGCCGCCGCTGCCGTCGCACCGAAATCTTCCGCCGCTGATGACGCGAAGCCGCGCACGAAGATCAAGCTCGGCTTCGACAATTTCGCCGTGCGCGCGATGGGCTGGAAGGCTTCGCAGCTTCTCGACCACGCGGCATCGCTGAAGTGCGACGCGCTTTTCATCAGCGACATTGATTCGTACGATTCGCTGGAAAATTCCGCGCTCGCGGAGGTGCGCAGGAAGGCGGCGGATCTCGGCATTGATCTCTTCGCCGGCGGCTGGAGCGTCTGCCCGACGAGCGTGCGTTTTAAGAAAAACTGGGGCACGGCGGAAGAGCACCTGCGCACGGGCATCCGCATCGCGAAGGCGCTCGGCTCTCCGGTGTATCGCGTAATCCTTGGCGGGGCGGATGATCGCAAGACCCTCGGCGGCATCCGCGCGCGCATGGCCGACACGGTGGTCGTGCTGAAGGCGTGCCGCTCCGCGGCGATGGACGCGGGCGTGAAGGTCGCGATCGAAAACCACGCGGGCGACATGCACTCGTGGGAACTCGCGGACCTCGTCGAGGAGGCGGGCAAGGATTTCGTCGGCGTGAACATTGATTCCGGCAACGCCGCGTGGACGCTCGAAGACCCGCAGGACGTGCTCGAAAACCTCGGCAAATACACGATCTGCTCGAGCCTGCGCGACGACATGATCTGGGAGACGGAGGACGGCGCGAGCGTGCAATGGACGGCCGCGGGCGAGGGCCTCATGGATTGGAAAAAATACGCAGCGCGCTGGGCCGAGCTTTGCCCGCAGGTGCCGATCATGATC
>JBBQJR010000250.1:0-5088 GCA_038326125.1 Chthoniobacterales bacterium | reverse complement strand
GGGTGACAACTAAAATCCCGATTCTCACCGGAATGTCAGGCACGCGAAAAATGCGCTTGCGTGCGGGGAGCCGCAAGGTAGCTTCGCGGCCCTTTTTCCAAACACCCGACCACTTTTTTTCATGTCCCAACATCGCAGTCTCAAAGGTGCCGCCACGATCGCGGCAAAGCGCAATGTCCTCAAACGTTTTGAGCGCGTGGAAGTGCTCAAGAAGCGCGGCCAGTGGAAAGAGGGCGACCGGGTGCTCGCTCTGCGCAAGACGAAGCCGGACGCGTAGGCCGTCGTGGCGGGCGGGAGGGGCACTCAGGTGCGGCGTGCCCAGCGAAGTTTCGCCGGGGCGGACCGCGGATTTGAGTGCTGCTCGGCGGGCGTGGCTCGGATGACAGCTTCACTCACGGCGGTGTAAATTCCGTCCCGCAGTCCCGAGGCAAAGGCTTTTTTTACGCGGCGATCCTCGCCGGAGTGAAAGGTGAGGATCGCGGTGCGGCCGCCGGATTTCAGGCAGGACGGGAGCTGGCGGAGCAAAGTGTCGAGCGCGGAAAATTCGTCGTTCACCGCGATGCGGAGTGCCTGAAAAACGCGGCGCACGGAGAGCGTGACGTCGTCCATTTTTATCGCAGGAAGCGCGGCGCGGATCGCCGCGGCCAGGGCGGAGGTGCGGGAGAAAAACTTCCCGGCAAGTGCGGGGGCGAGCACGGCGGCGTGCGGTTCGTCGGCATTTTCTTCGAGCAAAGCAGCCAGAGCGGCAGGCCGGATTTTTTCGAGCAGTGCGGACGCGGGCTGTCCGCGCTGCGGGTTCATGCGCATGTCGAGCGGGCCGTCGAGTTTCACGGAAAAGCCGCGCGCGGGATCGTCAATTTGCATCGAGGAGACGCCGAGATCGGCGAGCACCACATCCGCGCCGGGGAGGCCGTGAGACTCGAGCGCTTGCGCGATGCCGGCAAAATTACTGCGCGCCGCGATGAAGGTCGCCGGGGCAAATCCCAGCGCGCGCAGGCGGGCTTCGGTTTTCGGAAGCTCGATCGGATCGGCATCGAGCCCGAGCAGCACGCCGCCGGGCTGGATGCGCGCGAGAATTTCCTGGGCGTGCCCGCCGTGGCCGAGCGTGCAATCCACCGCGACGTCTCCGCATTTCAGCGCGAGCGCCGCGAGGATTTCCGCGACCATGATCGGGCGATGCGTGCCGGCCGGAGTTTTGCCGGACGCGATGACTTTTGCGACCGTCTCCGCGTGCCGCTGCGGATCGCGCTCCTTGTATTTGTCCTCGAAGCGCCGCGGATTTTTTCCGGGATACCGCGGGCGGCGCCGGTGCGGGACGGCTGCCGGTTCAGGCGTGCGCTCCTCGGCCATGATGAGTTTTGCGCGGCGGAGAATTTCGGCCGGCTGGCCTTCCACCGATCAGGACACCTTCATCTGCGTGGCCAAAAAAAGCACGGCGAGCGCGGCCACCGTCGCGAGGATGCCAAAGGCCATCACGGCGATGCCCGCGGTGTCCTTTTTCGCCACGCTCTTTTGGAACGGCGAGGCGTTCATGAAATTGGAGGGCTTGATGCTCTTCGACGCGGCGGCCACGGCGCGGTCCTCATTCGAGGGCAGTTCATGGGCACCGGCCTCCGCATGTTCGGGATCGAAAACCGAGTCCACTTTGCCAAACCGGATTTTGTCCCCGGGCTTCAGCGTGTATTCGGCGTCGGCATGGAGATCGGTGCCGTTCACTTTCGTGCCATTGGTCGAGCCCAGATCCTTCAGCAAAAAGACGCCGCCAGCCGGTGCGATTTGCGCGTGATGACTTGAGACGCTCACATCGTCGATCGGGAAAATATTGTCTGACGCGCGACCGATGGTCAGCGTTTCTTCGGTCAGTTCGTGGTCAGTTTGCGAACCATCGGGGCGAACGATTTGGAGCTTCGGCATGGGAGGGAGATAGTGAGCGGGTGCGGTGGATGAAAGAAAAAACCCGGCGTGCTATTTCGCACTCCCGATGAGATCGGCGAACTGCCGGAAAAAATACGACGCGTCGTTCGGGCCCGGTGCGGCCTCGGGGTGATACTGCACGGAAAAGACCGGTTCGTTTTTGCACGCGAAGCCCTCGACGGTCTGGTCGTTCAGATTGATGTGCGTGACTTCCACGCTCGAGGGCAGCGACTCCGCGTCCACCGCGAAACCGTGATTTTGCGAAGTGATCGTCACCTTGCCCGTGCGCAGATCCTTCACCGGCTGGTTGCCGCCGCGGTGTCCGAATTTCAGCTTGAACGTCTTCCCGCCGACCGCGAAGCCGAGCATCTGGTGCCCGAGGCAGATGCCGAAAATCGGCGTGCGACCCATGAGCTTGCGGATGTTGTCATGCACATACGTGAGCGCCGCGGGATCGCCCGGGCCGTTGGAAAGGAACACGCCGTCGGGCTTCAGCGCGAGCACGTCCTCGGCGGAGAAAGTCGCGGGCACCACGCGCACGCCGAAGCCCTCCTGCCGCAGCCGCCGCAGGATGTTCGTCTTCATGCCGAAATCATACGCGACGATCTGGTGCTTCACCGGCGGCAGCTTTTTGAAAACCTCGTGGCCGTCGCGGATTTCGACGTTCGCGCCGTCGCCTTTCACGATGGTCCACTCGGGCGAGAGCTTCCCGTCCGGGTCCCAGTCGAATGATTTCGCCGGCGTGACCTCTTTCACAAAATCGCTGCCCGCCATCGGCGGCGCGCTCTTTGCGCGGGCGATGGCCTGCTCCACATCCAGCTCGCTCGTGATGCACGCCTGCATCGCGCCGCGCGAGCGTAGGTGCTTCGTGAGCGCCCGCGTGTCCACGCCCTGGATGCCGGGGACGTTCCATTTCACGAGGTACGCATTCAGATCGCCGGTCGCGCGCCAGTTGCTCGCGATGGCGGAAAGCTCCTCGATCACAAACCCGCGCACATGCACCGCGCTGCTTTCGTCGTCGAGCGCGTTCACGCCGTAGTTGCCGATTTGCGGCGCGGTCATCGCCACGATCTGGCCGCGATACGAGGGATCGGTGAGCACCTCCTGGTAGCCGGTCATCGAGGTGTTGAAGCACGCCTCGCCGACCGCCGTTCCCGGAGCGCCAAATGATTCGCCGATGAAGTGTCGGCCGTCTTCGAGTGCAAGGATTGCGCGCATGAGCGCGCGGAAGATGCGCAGCCCCCGCGGGAGTGCGAAGGAAAAAGTCGGGGAAATGTAGCGCCGACAGAAAATGTAGCGCCGACGATTCGTCGGCCCCGTGGTGGTGGCTGGAGGTGCCAGCGTTGCCAAAAATCACATCCCTCATATCCGCCGCCGCGGGGTGTTTTCCGCTCGCCGCAAACATTCGATGGCCGTACGAGCGACACAACCTCAGACCATGAATACCCGCCGCATTTTTCTCCTCGTCCTGCTCACCGCAGCCGTCGCTCGCGCGCAGGCGCAGGACAATCCCACTCCGGCGCCGGCTGCGGAACCCGCGCAGACGGAGATGCAGAAATGGATCGCGACTACAGATGCGCAGTGGCAGGCGGCGTTCAAGCGCGACGTGACCGAGGTGCATGAGGCTGAATTGAACAAGGTGAAGCTCCAGTATCTCGCCTCGCTCGAAACCGGCATCGCCAAGGCGAGCGCGGCGAACGAACTGAACGGCGCGCTCGCGTTGCGCAACGAGCAGAAGCGCTTTGCCGAGACAAACGTTTTTCCCGAGCAGGATGAGGCCGGCGACGCCGCCTCGGTGAAGCAACTCCGCGCCGCGATTCGCGGGCAGCTTGCGCGGGTGGAAAAAGAGAACGCCGTGCGAGCGAAGGCGCTACACGTCAAATATGATCAGGTGCTCGCGCAGGCGCAGACACAGCTCACCCAGCGCCAGCGGATTGACGACGCGCTGCAGGTGAAGGCCAAGCGCGAGGAGGTCGCTGCCGCCTGGCTGGTGGGTGCGCCCGCGGCACGGGAATCTCCGGCGGTTGTGCCGCCGCCGAAAGTGACCGTGGCTATCCCAAGGAAAAGTGCACCCGCGAAATCCGGCACTAAGGCGGCAGTTTTGGACGATGCGGTAGCGCAACGAATCATGACCGCGATTACCGCGAATACCTTCCAGCGGCTCGGGCCGGTGGGTCCGAAGGGAGAGGGCGACTCCGATTTTCCCCGAGAGGGAGCGCTTCTTGTGGGCTTCGAGTACGACACCACGACATGGAAGGGCGATCCGATCGTAAAGTCGTTACGCCCCATCTTTCTGACCAGTGCGGGAGTTGTTTCCGGCACCGTTCGTGGCAATCGCATCGATCCCTATAAGGTCGTCAAGGCAAAGGAAGGTTATGCGGTTACTGGGCTGATCGTGAATCCCGGGCATGAGAGCCTTGGTGGCTTTCAGGTGGTCTTTGGCAGAATCAAGGAACGTCCATTTGGATCGAAAGAGCCTGACTCGTATAAGAGCAATTGGATTGGAGGTGAACTTAGGAAAGACGCGGTCGTCCTTGGCGGGAACGGTCGGCTGGCCATCGGAGTTTTTGGCGTGAGGGGTGTAAACGTCGGCTCCATCGGATTGATCGTCGCACCATAAGTCGGCGCTCTCGCTGTGCAGCACGATCTTGATGTGGTGAGCCGAGACCCCCATTTCGACAAGATGCCCGGGGTCCGGCGCATCGGCTGGCAAGCATAGGAGTGAAACGAGGAACCGTCTGCTGATCGGCACCGGCGCTGCGCTTGAGGCTCCCCGAGCGGCGTGCTATTTTCCGCGGAAGCAGCGGGGCGAATGTTTTCCCGGTGCCTCGCGGCTGGGCGCACTACGCTTCGCGAGCCACGATCCACGCGAGCGCCTTTTCGTAGCTCGCGCGCTGGAGATAGTGCGCAAAATCACCCGGCAGCGGGCGGGGGAGCGCATCGCCGAACTGCGCGATTTTTTCCGAGGCGGTCTTCAGCTTTTCCAAATGCGCGCCGGGATCCCGGGCGTAAAGTTCGCGGTCGGCGATGACGGCGAGGCGTTCGCGCAGGGCGTCGGCGAGTTCGGCAAAGAGGTCGGGCATGGTGATTTCGAGAGTCAGTTTTTTAACCACTAACCGGCACAAACCGGCACTAACCGGCACTGATGAAAGCAATGAAGCACAGGCGCTCTCA
>JBBQJR010000249.1:0-5111 GCA_038326125.1 Chthoniobacterales bacterium | reverse complement strand
CTCGGCATGAACGCGCCGGACGTGCTCGCGCGCATCACCTCAGAGCGAAAATACGTCGTCCTCAAAAAGAAAATCTCCGAGGAACTCGCGGCCGATCTCGACGCGAAAGTGCAGGCGACCGGCATCAAGGGGATCACGTTTGAGCAGAATTTCGAGCGCATCTATCCCGCGCACCAGATGCTCTGCCACGTCGTCGGATTTTACGGCTACGAGGATGCCCGCGAGTCGGGAGAAAAAGGCAGCTTCCGGGGCATCGAAGGCATCGAGCGTTCCATGAACGACTGGCTCGCCGGGACGGACGGCAAGCGCTCCTTTGAAAAAGACGGACGCGGCAAGGAACTGAACAACCTCACCGGCGAGGAACACGCGCCGCGGCACGGCGCGGATGTGCGGCTCACCGTGAATCTGAACCTCCAGCAAATCGTGGAGTCCGAACTCGAAGCCGCGTGCAAGCGGCTGCGCCCGATCAAGGCGACCGTGATCATGATGAGGCCGGACACCGGCGAAATTCTCGCGATGGCGAACCGGCCGAACTACGACCCAAACGAGGCGGGGAAGGCGAAGGCCGAGGAACGCTTCAACAACGCGATCGCCGGCAGCTTCGAGCCCGGCTCGACCTTCAAGGCCATCACCTGCGCCACTTCGATCAACTCGCACCTCTCCACTCTGCAGACGGTCGTCTTCTGCGAAAACGGCCACTGGACGTACGCCAAGATGCCGCTCTCGGATCACGGTCACGGCTATGGCAATCTCACCGTCGCGCAAATCATCGAACACTCCTCGAACATCGGCGCGGCGAAGCTCGCGGTGCAGTTGGGGAAGGACCGCTTCTACGCATCGATCCGCAATTTCGGTTTTGGCCAGCGCACGGGCATTGCGCTGCCCGGCGAGGCCGTCGGCATTTTGCACCCGAAGGAAAAATGGGATCCGCCATCCATCACGCGCGTGGCGATGGGCCACGAAGTCGGCGCGACACCGATGCAGGTCATCACCGCGACTTGCGCGATCGCGAATGGAGGATCGCTCATGCAGCCGCAGCTCATCCACGACATCCGCAGCGAGACCGGCGAAGTTCTTTCCGCGACCCAGCCCCAGGAAATCCGGCGCGTGATTACCGAGGACACCGCGGGCAAAATCCGCGACGCGCTGATCAAAGTGACGGGAGTGCAGGGCACCGCGAAAGCCGCGCACATTGATGGCTACAACGTCGCGGGCAAGACGGGCACTGCGCAAAAGCTGGTCGAGGATCCGAAAACCGGAAAAAAAACCTACACGCACGAGCATCACGTCACGTCGTTCGTCGGCTTCGTGCCCGCGGAGAAGCCGGCGTTCTGCCTGCTCGTGGTTTTCGACGAGGCCAGAGTGACGCCAAATCTGGATGTCGGCGGGCTCGTCGCCGCGCCGGTTTTTCACGACATCGCCGTGCGCTCGCTCGCCCATCTCGGCGTGAAGCCGGATCCCGCGCTGATGCCGCCGGACAAACAAAAACTGATCCTCGCCAAAGCCGGACGAGATTGAGCGATGAATCTCGAACACCTCATCAAAGCGGTCCGGCCGGTGAAGGTGAGCGGTCCGCTGGATCGCGACATCACGGCCATCTGCTACGATTCGCGCCGCGTGATCGAGGGTGCCCTCTTCGTCGCGCTGCCGGGGGAAAAGGCGGACGGCACGGAATTCATTGACGCCGCGATCGACCGCGGCGCCGCGGCCATCGTGAGTGAAAAGCCCGGTCTCACGACACGCGCCACTGCGATTGAAGTCACGAATGCGAGGCAGGCGATGGCGGATCTCGCGGCCGCCTTTTTCCGCCATCCCTCACAGCGACTGAAAATCGCGGGCGTCACCGGCACGAACGGCAAGACGACGACGACGTTCCTGATCAAGCACATCCTCGACGCGGATTTCCTGCGCTGCGGCTTGATCGGCACCGTGCGCTACGTCGTCGGCGAACGCGAACTGCCCGCGAGCCGCACGACGCCGGAATCCGCGGAGGTGCAGGAACTGCTGTGGCAGATGCGCTCCGCCGGCTGCAAGAGCTGCGCGATGGAAGTGAGCTCGCACGCGCTCGCGCTCGACCGCGTGCGCGGCGTGGAATTCGACGTCGGTGTTTTCACAAATCTCACGCAGGATCACCTCGACTATCACGGCACGATGGAGGCGTATTTCGAGACGAAGGCCGGCCTTTTTTCCGGCATCGCCAAGCAGCAGCGCAAGCCGGGCCGCGCCGTGGTGAACAGCGACGATCGCTTTGGCGCGAAGCTCGCCGATCGGTTCGGCCGCGGCGAAATGGAGGTGCTGACGTACGGCGTCGGCCGCAGCGCGCAGTTCCGCGCGAGCGATGTGAAAATGGATTTCAGCGGCACGACGTATCAGCTCGAGGCGCTGGGTAAAAATTACCTCGTGCGGATGCCGCTCATCGGCGGGTTCAATGTCGCCAATTCCCTCGCGGCCATCGCGGCGGCGCACGCCCTCGGCGTGAGCGTGCGCCATTCCGTGCAGGCGCTCGCCTCGACTCCGCCGGTGCCCGGTCGCCTGCAGGCCATCCTGGCGCAAAAGCCGTTCCGCGTTTTCGTGGACTACGCGCACTCCGACGATGCGCTGACCAATGTCCTGAAAACTCTGCGCGAACTGAATCCTGCGCGCCTCATCGCGGTCTTCGGCTGCGGCGGAAATCGCGACCGCGCCAAGCGTCCGAAAATGGCCGCCGCCGTGGACGCCATCGCGGATCACGCGATCGTGACGAGCGACAATCCGCGCAAGGAAGATCCGCTCGCGATCATCGAGGACATCAAGCCCGGCTTCCGCCGCCTCCGACCCGAGATCGTGCCGGACCGGCGCGAGGCGATTTTTCACGCCATCGCGATGGCGCAACCGCGCGACATCATCCTGATCGCGGGCAAAGGGCACGAGAGCTACCAGGAATTTGCGGACAGCACGGTGCCGTTCGACGACGCCGCCATCGCCGCGAGCGCGCTCGGTTCGCGCACGGAATTCGAAGCGCCGTCCGTGCGCCCGCGCGCGCCGCGCGAAGATGCGGAGCGGCGACCGCTGGATGCGGAGGAGCGTCGCCGGCGCCGGGAGGGACGCGAGTGATGGACGCCACGCCGCTTTCCCAAATCGCCGCGTGGTGCTGCGGCCGACTCGCCACCGGCAACCCGGCCACGACGGTCACCACCATTTCCTCCGACTCGCGGGCTCTGCAGCCCGGCGATCTTTTCATCGCGATCCGCGGCGACAAATTTGACGGCCACCATTTCCTCGCCGCCGCCGCGCGACTCGGCGCGATCGGCGCGATCGTCGAGCAGGAAATGCCCGGCCTGCCTGCGTCGTTCGCGCTCATCGTCGTCGCGGACGCCGTGCGCGCGCTGCAGTCGCTCGCGGGTAAATATCGCGCGACGCTGCGGCTGAAGTGCGTGTGCATCACCGGCAGCAACGGCAAGACTTCCACGAAGGATCTCTGCGCCGCGGTGCTCGCGCAGCGTTTCCGCGTCACGCGCACCGCAGGGAATTTAAACAACCACCTCGGCTTGCCATTTTCGATCCTGCGCGCGGACCGCACGCACGATGTCGGGATTTTTGAAATCGGCATGAACCACGCGGGTGAAACCGCGCCGCTCGCGGCCATCGCCCGGCCCGACATCGCGATCATCACGAACGTCGGCATCGCGCACCTCGAGTTCCTCGGATCGCGCGAAGCCATCGCACAGGAGAAGGGAATGCTCGCCGAGGCGGTCGGCGAAAATGGCACCGTGATTTTGAACGCCGACGACACTTTCACTCCCGAGATCGCCCGGCGCACCCGCGCCCGCGTCGTCACCGCCGGTCTCGAAAATGGCGACGTTCGCGCGACCGATTTGGAGCAGCTTTCTGAGCGGATGAGGTTCCGTCTTCACGCCACGGGGCAGAGCGTGGAGGCAGAACTGCCCGTCCCCGGCGAGCACATGGTGCGCAATGCGCTGCTCGCCTGCGCCGCGGGGATTTCGCTCGGACTCACGCTCGAAGAATGCGCTGCCGGCCTGCGCGCATTGCAACTCACCGCCGGCCGCCTCACGCAAAAAACGATCCGTGGCATCCGCATCCTCGACGACACGTACAACGCGAATCCCGACAGCATGAGCGCCGCGCTCGTGACCCTCGCGCGCATGCCCGTCACCGGTCGCCGCATCGCCGTTCTCGGCGGCATGGGCGAGCTCGGCGCTGAAAGTGAGCGCGGCCACCGCAGCGTCGGCGCAGTCGCGGGCCGGGAAAAAATCGGCAGCGTGATCACCGTCGGCCAAAGCGCGCGCTGGATCGCGGACGCGGCGGAAAATTCCGGCGTCGGCGAAGTCATCCGCACGGCAGATGCCGACGAAGCCGCGCACATCTTGCGCAGCCTCGCGCAGCCGGGCGACACCGTCCTCGTGAAGGCCAGCCGCTCCGCGCGGCTCGAGCGCATCGTGCAGGCGATGGAAGGAGGGAGCTGCTGATGCTGTACTATCTCGACCGGCTTTCGGACCACGCGACGAACGAATTCCTGCGCGCGCTGAACGTCTTCCAGTACGTCACCTTTCGCGCCATCGGGGCGGCGCTCACCGCCTTCGTGCTCTCGCTTGCCCTCGGCAATTTCACGATCCGCAAACTCCTTTCGCTGAAACTCGGCCAGCCGATTCGCAGCAAGGAAGAAGTCCACCAGCTCGCCGAACTGCACGGCAAAAAAGTCGGCACGCCGACGATGGGAGGCATCCTCCTCCTCGGCACGACCGTGCTCTCGACGGTGCTCTGGGCGCGGCCGGACAACTCCTTCGTCTGGCTCGTGCTCGGCGCCATGATTGCGGCAGGCGCGCTCGGATTTGCCGATGACTACCTGAAGGTCTCGAAGAAAAATTCCGCCGGCGTGAGCGAGCGGACGAAGATCATTGTGCAGCTTCTCATCGCCGTCGGCGTGACGTGGTTTTTCCTCTCGGACCCGCGACTCCAGCGGCAGGCGAGCGCGCTGTTCGTGCCGTTTTACAAAAAGATGCTCGTGCCGAACATGGGCATCGTCATCACGTTCCTATTCTTTGCGGGCATCATCCTCGGCACCTCGAACGCCGTGAATCTCACCGACGGCCTCGACGGCCTTGCGACGGGCT
>JBBQJR010000248.1:0-5119 GCA_038326125.1 Chthoniobacterales bacterium | reverse complement strand
CAAATCACCGGCTGGCTGCACGCGGCGCTGATGACGAACAAGCCGTACGATCAGTTCGTCGCGGAGCTGGTGAATCCGAATTTTGCGAGCGAGGGATTCACGAGCGGCATCCGGTGGCGCGGCACGGTGAACGCCTCGATGAAGCCGCCGATGCAGGCGGCGATGAGCGTGTCGCAGGTGTTCCTCGGCGTGAATCTCAAGTGCGCGTCATGCCACGACAGCTTCATCAATGACTGGGCACTCGCGGACTGCTACGGGCTCGCCGCGGTTTACACCGACGAGCAGATGGAACTCGTCCGCTGCGACAAGCCGCAGGGCAAGACGGCGAAGGTGCGTTTCCTCTACCCGGAAATCGGCAGTATCGCCGCAGGACTCGACCGCAGCGCACGCACGCAGCGGCTCGCGGAACTGATGCTCAGCCCGAAGAATGGCCGACTCTCGCGCACCATCGTGAACCGGCTCTGGGCGCGGCTGCTCGGACACGGACTCGTGGAGCCGCTCGACGAAATGGATAAGCCCGCGTGGAATCGCGACGTGCTCGACTGGCTCGCGGAGGATCTCGTGGCGCACCAGTGGGATTTGAAAAGGACGATCGAAGTGATCCTCACGTCGCAGGCTTACGCGCTGCCGAGTGTCGAGGGGCCGCGCGATGAAAAGGAGGCGTTCGATTTCAAAGGGCCGCTCACGCGCCGCATGACGGCGGAGCAGTTCAGCGATGCGGTGACTTCGCTGACGGGCGACTGGGCGAAGCTGCCGTCGTCGCTCGAATTTGACTTCGGCGCAGACGATCTCGATGGCGGGATCACCCAGCCGCAGTGGATCTGGACGAACGAATCGCTCGATCACGGCACGCAGCGCGAGGCGATTCACAAGGCGCGCGGCTGGCTCGCGTCCGCGGGCTACGACCTCGATAGCGCGAATCAAAAAGCATCGGCCGCAGTGCTCGCGAACGATCTCGCGCACCTCGCCGCGGCAAACGCCGCCATCGCGAAGGCGGCGGAGCATTTGAAAAGCGCGCAAGAGCAACTGACCGCCGCGGCGACGGCGAAAGCCGTCGGCGATCCGGGCGAGGTGAAAGTGCGGCCGACGGAAGACAAGCACCGCGTCGTTTTTCACCGCCGCTTCAAGCTGACGCAGCCCGCGACCGAGGCGTATGCGATGCTCGCAGCGAGCCAGGCGTTCGATCTCGCGGTGAACGGCACGCCGGCGAAGCCGGCGCTGAACGACGGGTTCCGCAACGGCCGCGTGAAGATTTACAACATTGCGCCGATGCTGAAACCGGGTGACAATTTGATTTCCGTGAGTGTGTTCAACCACACGGAAAAAGGCATGAACACGACGGAGCGCGAGCGGTATCCGGAGTCGATCAATCACCTCAACCGCACGCCGGGCATGGCGTTTCACGCGCGCATCAAGCTCGCCGGAAATCACGCGCCGGTGCAGATCGGCACGGACCATCAGTGGCGCGTTTTCCGGTCGCCCGAGGGTTCGTGGTTCGAGACGAAACTCGACGACACGAAATGGTCGCCCGCGGTGCCGCTGCCGGACGGCGTGGCGCCGGTGGATGAAGGTCCTTCGCTCCAGCCCGTGAAGCGGAAAGACTTTGCGAACATCCCAATTCAACTCGGCCCAATCCTGCGCGGTGCCGTGAGCACCGCGGCACACAGCGGAAAAATCCGCGCGCCGCTGCTCGCCGCCGATCCGCTGCAGCTCGCGCTGGATCGGCCGAACCGTGAAATCATCACGCCCGCGCGCATCACGGCCGCGACGACGATCCAGGCGCTCGAACTGACGAACGGCGCGACGCTCGACGCTCGGTTGAAATCCGCTGCGGCAAAACTTGCCCCCGCGATCTCGAAGGATGCCGCCGTCGCAGGTTCCGGCCCGTGGATCGGGCGCACCTACCGCTCGTTGCTCAATCGCGCCCCGGTTGACGCCGAGAAGCAACTCGCGCTCGAACTTCTCGGCAGCGAGCCGAAGCCCGACGCCGTCGCCGATTTCCTGTGGACGCTCGTGAACCTGCCCGAATTTCAACTCATCAACTGATCCTCCGCCGCTTGCCGACGCATTTCACCGGCGCTATCTTTTCTCCATGACCACGACGCTTCAGCAAATGCTCGCCGAACCAAAAGCCCTGCTCGATCTCGCGCGCCACGGCGAGGAAGTCGTGCTGACAGATGACGGAACGCCGGTGGTGAAGTTGACCGGCATCGCCCACGGAAACCAAAAATTCTCCCCCGAGGGACTTCGGACTTGGATTGACGATGTGGCCCGGCACGCGGCGGCGGCCAGCACTGGAAAAAAGAGCGCAATGACCGAACAGGAGTTTTGGGACGACCTGCGCGCAGACCGATGCTGATGAGCTATTGGGACACATCCGCACTCTTGAAGCTGTTCGCGACAGAAAATGACTCGTCGTTGTTTCTGGCGCATGTGGTCCGCAGCAGCACGCCGCTGGCGACGTCTGAACTGACGCGGATGGAAATGTGGACCGCCCTGCGCAGAAAGGAGTCCGATGGACTGCTCAGTCCCGGCGATGCGAAAACTTCTCTTGCCAAATTTGATTTGGGCGCAGGGCAAGACTGCTGGCGATTCGTCATCCT
Source organism: Chthoniobacterales bacterium (assembly GCA_038326125.1). Classification (GTDB taxonomy): domain Bacteria; phylum Verrucomicrobiota; class Verrucomicrobiia; order Chthoniobacterales; family Chthoniobacteraceae; genus SXWH01. The sequence continues at coordinate 2,516 of JBBQJR010000248.1, read as the reverse complement.
GACGGACGCGGTTCGCGCCGAATTCGAGCGGGTGGTGGAACGATGCTGCTCGCAAACCCCGCCCGTTTTCATCCGCACGCTTGATGCGCTGCACATTGCGTCGGCGCGCATGGCGAGCGAGACGGAAATTGTCGCGACGGACAAGCGGTTGCGCGACGCTGCCACGCTGCTCGACTTCCAACTTTTCCCCACACCGACGCCATGACTGCACACACCCGCCGTGATTTTTTGAAGACCGCCTCCGCCGCGACGCTCGGCGCGCTCGCCGCGCGTTCGCCGCGACTTTGCGCGGAGACGCTGGAAAAAATCGCGCCGCGGGCGGCCTGCATCATCGTGCTGTGGATGGCGGGCGGCATGGCCAGCACGGAGACGTTTGACCCGAAGCGCTACACGGCGTACGAGAGCGGCGTGGAATCGAAGGCGGTGCTCTCGACTTTCCCGAGCATCCCCACATCGGTGGACGGCATCCGCTTTTCCGAGGGGCTGGAGAAAATGGCGGCGGTGATGGACCGCGGCACGCTCGTGCGCACGCAGCAGGGCGCGGACCTCGGGTTCATCCTGCACTCGCGGCATCAGTATCACTGGCACACCGGATACGTGCCGCCGCAGAGCGTCGCGGCGCCGCATCTCGGGGCGTTCATGGCGAAGGCGCTCGGGCCGCGCGACGCTGCGATGCCGGCGTTCATCAACATCGGTCAGCGCTTCGATCTCGGCGAAGGCGAGGAGCTGAAGGCGTTCACGACGGCGGGATTTCTCGGCAGCGAATTCGGGCCGTTCAACATTCCAGTCCCGCAGGATGCCGCGGCGGCGGTGCGGCCGCCCGCGGGGATGACGCCGGGGCGTTTCGAGGATCGGAACAAATTTTACAAGCGCCTGCTCGACGCGAGCCCGGTCGGAAAATACGGCAGCACTTTCCAGCGCGAGAGCTTCGTGAGCGCGATGGACAACGCGCACCGGCTGCTCGCATCACCTTCGGCGAAGGCGTTCGATCTGTCGCTCGAGCCGGCGGAGGCGGTGAAAAAATATCTACCCGCGGATGTCGATCCGTCGAAGCTGAATGCGGTGAAGCAGGTGCGCGACGGCGACTACGAGGCGGGGACGATTGGGCGCTTCGGACTCGGCTGCCTGCTCGCGCGGCGGCTCGCGGAGGCGGGCGCGCGCTACATCGAGGTGACGACGGAATACATTCCGTTTTTGAATTGGGACACCCACGAGAACGGCCACGCGCGGACGGTGAACATGAAGAAGATGATCGACGCGCCGATCGCGCAACTGATCCTCGACCTCGAAGCGCGCGGACTTTTGGACCGCACGCTCGTGGTGCTCGCGAGCGAGTTTTCGCGCGACATGCTCATCGAGGGAAAAGAGAAGAGTCAGCAGCGCGAGCAGGCGCGCGTGCCGGACAAAATCGAGAACCCGATTTTTTACGGAATGCACCGGCACTTCACGGAAGCGGGCTCGGTGCTGTTGTGGGGCGGCGGGATGAAGCGCGGCCACGTCCACGGCGAGACGGCGGACGAGCGCCCGTGCAAAGCCGTGAAGGATCCCGTGAGCATCACGGATCTCCACGCGACGATTTACAAGGCCATGGGCATCTCGCCGAAGCTCTCGTATCTCGTCGAGGAGCGCCCGTTTTACACGACGCAGGATGGCAAAGGCGTGCCCATCGAGAGTCTCTACGCGTAGCCGCTCTAAGAACCGTCCTGCCCCGCAGTTCCCTTCCCTGCCATGAAATCCCCACTCTCCCGCGGTCTCTCCGCATTTGCCGCGCTGTGCGTCGCGACCTCCGTTTCATTTTCCGCTGCGCCGCCGAAGAAGGAGGAGGTGGAGGATCCGAATGCGCCGGTGAGTTATTTCAAAAAGGTGCGGCCGGTTTTGCAGGCAAATTGCCAGGGGTGTCATCAGCCCGCGAAGGCGAAAGGCGGGTATGTGATGACGGATTTTGCGAAGTTGCTGCGCGGGGGTGATGATGCGGAGAAATTGGGCGCGGCGATCGTGCCGGGCAAGCCGGAGGCGTCGCATCTCGTCGAGCAAATCACGCCTGTGAAGGGTGAGGCGGAGATGCCGCCGAAGAAGGCACCGCTCGCGGAGAAGGACATCGCGCTCATCAAGCGCTGGATCGCCGAGGGCGCGAAGGACGACACGCCGGAGAATGCGAAGCAGCGGTTCGACGCGGAGCATCTTCCAGTCTATTCGCGGCCTCCGGTGATCACGTCGCTGGATTTTTCGCCGGATGGAAAGCTGCTTGCGGTCGCGGGATTTCACGAGGTGCTGCTTTGGAAAAGTGACGGCAGCGAGTTGGTCGCGCGGCTCGTGGGACTGTCGGAGAGAATCCAGTCGGTGCGATTTTCACCCGATGGAAAGAAGCTCGCGGCGGGCGGCGGGCGTCCGGCGCAGATGGGCGAAATTCAGATTTGGGACGTGGAGAAGCGGAAGCTGCTGCTCATCTCGCCGCAGGGATTCGACACCGTGTACGGCGCGAGCTGGTCGCCGGATGGGAAGCTCGTCGCGTTCGG
>JBBQJR010000247.1:0-5161 GCA_038326125.1 Chthoniobacterales bacterium | reverse complement strand
GACGCCGTGAGCAAGCCCGTCGCGTTGCCGGCGAAATTCCGCAGTGCCGCCGCGGGTGCCTGGTTGTTCGCGAGCAGGCAATTTCTGAGCTTCGCCGCGGTGTGATAGCTCGCGGTGAAATTGCCGCGAATCGCGCCCGCCGCGCCGGACGCATCCACATTCCCGACGAAAGTGCAGTGCTCCACGGTGACTGCAGGCGGGTTCGCGACGCCCGCGCCGTAGTTGAAAATCGCGCCGCCGCCGGGCTGCCCGGTCGCGGCCCCGTTCTGCGCGTTGGCGGAGAAAGTGCAGTTCGTGATCGTGCTCGCGACCGTCGGGCCGAGGCTCAGCGCGCCGCCGCCGCCAGTCGTGCCGAAGGCAGTGCCCGTGCAGGTGTTGCCCGAAAACGTGCAGCGGTTCAGCGCGAGGCCGCCGTTAAAAACATCCACCGCGCCGCCCCACCCGGACTGGTTGTTGGAGAAAACGCAGTCGCTGATCGTCGTCACGTTCGCGGTGCCGCCGGAGGAAAAATTATCCACCGCGATCGCACCGCCGGTGTCCACGTCGCCGGGCAATCCTTTGCAGTTGACGAATGTGATCCCGCTGATCGTGCAGGACGCATTCGTGATGCCGAGCGCGCGCGTCGTCCTGACGGTCGTGATCGCGAGGCTGTTTGCGCCGGGTCCGGCGATGATCAGATTTTTTCCGGTGAAAGTGATCGCGCCCGTCGTCAGCGAAATCGTTCCGGTCGTCGTGATCGCCACGGTGTCGCCACTCACCGCCGCGGCGATTTGCGCGCGGAGCGAACCCGCGCCGGTGTCGGCGGTCGTCGTGACATTCAAAGTGGCCGCGTGCACGGAGGCGAGGCAGGCGAGGAGCAGGAGCGATGTGATTTTCATGCGGAGACGGGGGTGGAAATTTCGCGGCAAAACTCCTGCAGGCGCGCGTAATCGGCGGGCGTGTCGAGGTCCATCGCGCCCTCGGGAAAAGGCTCGCCGACGGCGCGCGCCCGATGCGTCCAGATGATCTGTCGCGCACCGACGGCGCCGTCGAGCGTGAGGAGTTCGAGAAAAAATTCGCGCGCAAAAAAGGCCGGTGTGCCGAGGGTGCCATCGTATTCGGACGCCACGATCGCCGCGCCCGTGCGCGCGTGCGTCGCGATAAGTTTGCGCAGCGTGTCGGCGGTGAGCAGCGGCTGATCACACGGGAGAAAAATCGCGCCGTCCATTTCCGGCTGCGCGTCCAGCAGCGCGTGCAGACCGCAGCGCAAGGAACCGCCCATGCCGGCGGGCCAGGCGGGATTTTCGACGACGAGCGCGTCGGGCGCTTCGAGCTGCGCGCGGATTTCCGCCACGCGCGCGCCGAGCACGACGGCGACCAGCGCATCGCCGAGCGCGCGCGCGGTGGCGATCGTGTGATTGAGCAGCGTGGTGCCGCGGTACGCGAGGAGCTGCTTCGGCCCGCCCATGCGCGAGGATTCGCCGGCCGCGAGGATGACGACGCCGGTTTTCATGCGGGGCTGCGGCTTTCATCCACGGGATCGTGAATCGGTGCGCAGCGATCACGGAGCGCGCCGCCGTGGCGCTGCGCGAGGACGGCCTGCATTTCGCCGATGATCGAAACGGCGATTTCCTCGGGCGTCTCCGCGCCGATGTCGAGCCCCGCAGGACTGTGCAGCCGCGCGAGGTTTTCCGCGGGGAAAGTGACGCCGTCATCGGCGAGTTCATCGAGCAGACGCTGCGTGCGCGACTTCGGGCCGAGGATGCCGACGTAGCGCAGATCGCGCGGCAGCAGCGCGCGGAGCAGCGTGCGGTCGCGCGTAAAACTGTGCGTCATGATCATCACCATCGCCTCGGGCGGGAACACCGCCTGCGATTGCTGCGAACAGGATTGCGCCGCGGAGTCATGAACCGCGAAAGACGCGAAAGGTGCGAAATCCGGATCCACTTTCGCGCCTTTCGCGCCGTTCGCGGCCGGCGATTTTGCGCGACCAGATTTTGCGGGTCTCCCGGCCTGCGCTTGCGAACCGATCGCCTCGGCGCGCTCGCAGATCACGGCGTCCGCGCTCGGGAAGCGCTCGGCGGTCGCGTACGCGGGGCGCGCATCAATGACGGTGACGTGCCAGCCGAGATTTTTCGCGGCCTGCGCGAGCGGCAGGGCGTCGTCGCCCGCGCCGAAAATCGTGAGCGGCAGCGGCGGCGCGACGGTCTCGATGAGCACGCCCGCGCTCGTGCCGTCCGGCAGCATGATGCCGCGCACGGCGTTGCGGCGGGCGGCGTTTTTTTGGAGCGCTTCGAGCAAGGCCGCGGTGCAATTCGGATCGTCGCACGTCGAGGTGATGCGGCCATCCGGCCAGCGCAGCACGCGCACGCCGAGTGGCACATTTTCCGACTGAAAAATCGTGGCGATGCGGCCTATCTGCCGGCGCGCGACACACGCGGCGAGGAAGGCGAGCAGGCCGTACTCGTCGCCGACGGCGAGCGGCTCGATGAGCACTTGCACGATGCCGTTGCAGCCGAGGCCGAGGCCGAAGACGATGTCCTCCGGCGCGGTGGAGTCGTACGTGACGAGCACCGGCCGGCCCGTCGCGATGACTTCGCGCGCACGCTCGCGCGCATCATCTTCGAGACAGCCGCCGCTGATCATTCCGGCCGTGCGGCCGTCTGCATTCATCAGCATCCGCGCGCCGGGGCGGCGGTACGCGGAGCCGCGCACTTTCATCACCGTCGCCATCGCGAGCACGTCGCCGGGTTGAGCTTCGCTCGCGAGTTCCACGATGGCCTGGAGGGATTTCATCGCTGTGCGTTCAGGGATGTTCCGCCCTTTCAGGGCTGTGCGCTTCCTGTTCCAAAACCCAGGGCGTTGCCCTGGGCTGGCTTGTTGCCGGGCCTTTGGCCCTTCCGCGCGGAGTATGAGAGGCGTTCATGGCGATGCCTATCCACCCATCGTCGCGCCGGGGAAGAACGGCAGGTTGCGCACGCGGATGCCGGTGAGTTTCGCGTAGGCGTTCGCGACGGCGGGCGCGATGGGCGGCACGCCGGGTTCGCCGGTGCCGCTCATCGCCGCGCCGCTGTTCACGATGGTCGTGGTGATCACGGGCGCCTCGCTCAGCCGCGTCATGCGGTACTTGTTGAAGTTGCTGACGCTCGCTTTCCCCATCGTCCATTTAAGCTCGCCCCATTTTGCGGCGCTGAGGCCGTGGAAAATCCCGCCCTGCATCTGCGCCTCGACGGAATTCGGATTCACCGCGGTGCCGCAGTCCACGGCGCACGCGACTTTGTACACGGTGAAATTGGTGACCACGCCCGAGGCATTCTTGGTCACGCCAATCTCCGCGACCTCCGCGACGATGGTGCCGAAGGCCTGCCCGACGGCGATGCCGCGCGCGCGTCCGGTGGGCACCGTCGTGGTCTCCCAACCGGCGGCGAGGGCGGCGGCATTCAGCACGGCGAGCGTGCGCGCGGCGAGCGGGTCGGTGCTCGTGCTCAGGAGCTGGCGGCGAAGGACGAGCGGGTCCACGCCGATGGCGAGCGCGACTTCATCCACCGCACTTTCCACGGCGAAGCAATTGATCGCATAGCCGACCGATCGCCAGTAGCCGACCGGGATCGGGGACATGTGCTGCACGTAGTCCACGAGGCGGTTCGGGATGTTGTACGGCAGCGCGGTCGCGCCTTCGGTCGCGTTGTTGTCGGCGGCAGTGAGCGGTGTCGTGCGGCGCTGCGCGGAAATGGAGGGCGAGACGTGGCGGTTCTTCCAGCCGGTGATGTTGTTCGCGGCGTCGAGTGCGATCTGGATGCGCGTGACCGCCATCGGGCGATATTGATCCCGCGTCATGTCCTGCTCGCGCGGCCACGTGAGCTTCACCGGGCGGCCGATCGCCATCGCCGTGGCGATGGCCTGCGCGATGTAGTCCTGCTCGATTTTCCTCCCGAGCCCGCCGCCCATAAGCAGGGGATAGACGGTGATCGCGGTCTTCGGCAGTCCGGTCACATTGGCCGCGGTCGTGAGCACGGAATTCGGCGCCTGCGTCGGCGCCCAGATTTCGCACGCGGTGAACGGCGCGACCGCGGGCGTCATGCGCACCGTGCAATTCAGCACTTCCATGCAGGCGTGCGGGAGGTAGGGCAAAGTGTAGATCATCTCCATCACCCGCGCGGCGCTGGCGAAGGCCGTGTCCACGCTGCCTTTCGTCTCCGCGATGAGAGGCGTGCCGCGGCCGAGCAGGCTCATCGCCTGCGATTTGAAGACGGTGCTGTCGAGCAGCGCGGCGTTTGGAGCGGCGTTCCAGATGCCGCCGCCGATGTCCTTCGCGGCTTCGATCAGCGTCCACGTCGTCGTGTTCGGCAGCCACGAGACGAGCGCGATGGCGTTTGGCAGCGCGGTGGTGGTCGCAGTGATCGGGTACGCACTGGCCGGGTAGAGAGCCACGACGGCGCTCGCATTCGCAGGCGCGTTCGGCGTCGTGTTCAAAGAGCCGCCCATCGTCGGGGCGTGGATCACGATCGCGAGCGCCATGCCATCCACCACGGCATCGAGGCCGTACTTTGCCGTGCCGTTTGTTTTTGGCGGAAGGTCGGGCCGTGCGGCGGGCGTGCCGATGATCGTGTACGCAGTCGCCGGCGTGAGCGGCGGCGCAGTGGGCACCGGCAAAGTCGCAGCGGTCGCCGCAAGCTGGCCGTACGTGAGGGTGCTCGTGATGCTCGTCGCGGGATCGGTGTAGGAGACCGCGCCATTCGCGGCGAGGCAGAGCGTGCGATTCGCACCCCACGTCTGCGCCGCCGCGCTGATGAGCATTTCGCGCGCAGCCGCGCCCGCTTTCAGAAAAGTGGGCAGCCGCGAACGGATGCCGCCGCTGCCCGCGGAGAGCCACGAGAGGCTCGCATCGAGCGGCGCGACTTTCACATTCGCCCACGGCACCTTGAGTTCCTCTGCGGCCGCCATCGAGAGTCCGGTGTAGATTCCCTGCCCCATCTCGCCGCCGCCGACGAGGATCGTGATGGATTCATCCACACCGATGCGGATGAAAGCGGTGACACTCGTCGGCCCCGCGACCTGCGCGATGGCCCGGCCAGTGCCCGCATTTTCCAAAGTGAGCGCGAGGAGAAAGCCGCAAGTCGCTTTCAAAAATTCGCGGCGATCGAGTGTGCTGGCCTGCGTGATGGTGGACTCGTTCAGGGGG
>JBBQJR010000246.1:0-5167 GCA_038326125.1 Chthoniobacterales bacterium | reverse complement strand
AAGAAATTCCCGACCGGCACCGGGCGCTTTGACACGCGCGTGTACAAGCTCTTCGAGGCATTTCAGTCGCTCGAGGATCAGGTTTTTCGGCTCGATGGAAAGATGAGCGCCTCTGCGTACAAGCACAGCACCGCGCATGTGCTCCATGAACTCGGCCTCATCGCCTCGCCCGAAGCGCACCCGGCGTGCAACGACCTGCGCGGCGCGGATGAAGCGGCGCGCATGAGCGAGGCGCTGCGCCGCCCGCGGCGTGTGGCGGAGCGGCTGGGCATTCCCTTTCCAAATCCGCCCGCGCGATGATGCAGCGTCCCATGCCTCGGCGAGCGGCAGCTGGGCATTCCCTTTCCAAATCCGCCCGCGCGATGAACTGGGCGCTCCGCCCCGCGCGCTTGGACGACGTGCCGGCGTTGGAGGAACTCATCCCGCTCTCCGTGCGCGCGCTGCAGGGCGCGCACTATTCACGTGCGCAGAGGGACGCGGCGCTCGGCCCGGTCTTCGGCGTGGATCGCCAGCTCATCGCGGACGGCACGTATTTCGTCGCGGAGCACGAGGGACGCATCGCGGGGTGCGGCGGGTGGAGCATGCGCCGGGCGGTTTTCGGCGGTGACCGCGTGCGCGCCGGTCGGGATGAAATGATCGATCCTGCGCGCGACGCGGCGCGCATCCGGGCGTTCTTCGTGCATCCGGAATTTGCGCGGCGCGGGATCGGTCGCGCGCTGCTCGCGGCCTGCGAGACGGCGATTTTGCAGAGGGGCTTTTCCTCCGCGGAACTCGTCGCCACGCTCGCGGGCGAGCCGCTCTACGCGTCATTTTTCTATGAAGTCGCAGAGCGTTACGACGTGCCACTCGCGGGCGGGCTGCAACTGCCCGTCGTGCGCATGAGCAAGCGGCTGAGCCTCGCGCGCGCGATCTAAAATTGCTCCGTCTTCGCCGAGCCGCGGCCTTTGTAGGCGAGCGCGAAGACGACAAAAACCACGGCGACCGATATCGCGAGGCCGCCCCAGAACAGCGGCCAGCGCGTCACTTTTCCCGAGGTGCTGGCGGCGAACCACCAGCCGCAGCCGAGGTAGCCGAGCGTGTTGCCGAAGCCGCTGTACATGAGCGTGAACAGCGCCTGTGCGCGCGCGCGCCACGCGGTCGCGATGCGCTGCTCGAGATAGATTTGCGCGGTGATGAAAAAGAGCGCGAACGCAAAGCCGTGCATCGTGATGCCGGCGAGGAGCCAGCCTTTTTGATCGAAAGCGCAGAGCCCGTAGCGCAGCACGCCGAATGCGATGGCGGTGAGAAAGACGGGCTTCAGCCGCCAGCGCGTGAGCACGCCGGCGAGGCTGAACATGGTGACGACTTCGGTGACCTGGCCGAGCGTCATCCACGCCGTCGTGTGGTCGAGGCCGAGTGCCTGCAGGTGCCGCGGCGAGTACGGATAAAAGGCGCAGAGCGGGATATTGTAGAGCGCCGCGACGATGAAGACGACGCGGTGGTCGCGATTTTTCAGGAGAGAAAGTGCGTCGAGGCCGAGGCGCTGTTTCCACGTGAGCCGCTCCTGCGAGGCGAGGGGCGCGACGTTCGGCAGCGTGAAGCTGAATGCAAATACGAGCGCCCACACGATCGCCCCGCTGAAGCCGGCGAGCGGCGTGCGGTCCGCACCGAGCGCGGAGACGATGAGGCAGCCGAGGATCCACCCGACCGTGGCCATCGCGCGCAGCGGGCCGAATTCGCGCCGTGCATCGGCGAGGCGGGAGAAAACGATCGTGGTGGAGATGCTCCAAGTCGGCGTGGAAAAAAGCGCGTGAAGCTGGATGAGCACGAGCACGGCGGCGGGGCTCCAGCGCAGCTTGATGGCGGTGCTCGCCATCGTCATCGCGAGCCCGGTCGCGAGCGCGAGCATCCGCAGCAGGCGGACGGGCGCGATGCGCTGATCGGCGAGTGCGCCGAAGATGAGCGGCGAGACGAAGGCGGAAATTCCGCTGCTGGCAAACGCGAGCGCCTTCACGCTGACGGCGAGGCCGAGGATGTGGACATCGCCGTAGCCCGCGGCATCCAGCACCGAGCCGAGCGGCACAAACCACATCCCCATCGCCATCGCGTGGAGGAAAAAAAGGACGGCGAGTTCGGTGTACTCGCGCCACCATTTTGGGGTGTCTGGCACCGGCGGAGGGACGCACGGTGCGGCGGGTAATGGCAAGCGCGGCGGAGTTGCCTTGCCCCGCAAATGCGCCGCGCCGTAGCGTGCGCCGATGAAAATTCTCGTCACAGGCGGAGCCGGCTTTATCGGCTCGCACTTTGTCGGGAAGGCGCTGGCGCTGGGCCACACGGTCGAGGTGATTGATGACTTCAACGATTTCTACGACCCGGCGATCAAGCGCGCGAATGTTGCGGATTTCGCGCGAGAGGCGCGCGTGCATGAGGCGGACATTCGGGACGAGGAGGCCGTGCGGCGCGTCGTCGCCGCGGGGAAATTCGACTGCATCGCGCATTTCGCGGCGCGGGCGGGAGTGCGGCCCTCGATCCTCAATCCCAAGCTGTATCTCGACACGAACATCACCGGCACTTTTCACCTGCTCGATGCAGCGCGCCGCAGCGGGGTGCCGCGCTTCATCTGCGCGAGCAGTTCGAGTGTGTATGGGGTGCTGAAGACGCTGCCCTTCCGCGAAGACCTCGCGCTCACGCAGACCATCTCGCCGTACGCGGCGACCAAGCTCGCGTGCGAACAGCTCTGCTCGAATTACGCGCACGTCCACGGCCTGCGCACCGTGTGCCTCAGATTTTTCACGGTGTACGGTCCGCGGCAGCGTCCCGACCTCGCGATTCACTCGTTCACGCGCGCGATCTTCGAGGGCCGGCCGATCCTGCAATTCGGCGACGGCTCGACGCGGCGCGACTACACGTATGTGGATGACATCATTGACGGCGTCGTCGCGAGCCTGCGCTACGAGGGGCCGCTGTGCGATGTGTTCAATCTTGGCGAGAGCCAGACGACCACGCTTGCGGAACTGATCGTGCAGATCGAAAATGCCGTCGGGAAAAAGGCGATCATCGAGCGGAAACCCGAGCAGCCCGGCGATGTGCCGGTGACATTCGCGGACATCACGAAAGCGCGCGCCGTGCTCGGCTACAATCCCCAGACAAAAATTGCGGAGGGCATTCCGAAATTCGTCGAGTGGTTTCTGCGCACGCAGGTCTGATGTGCAAATGACCGAAAAGCGCGCGCGCTTTCCTTTTCGCGCCGCCCGGCTATTCATCTCGCGGCATGGTGCCACCGCAGACTGCCGTTGAATTTCTCCAGACGCTGATCCGCATCCCGAGCGTAAATCCGGAGGGCGATCCGGGCACGGCGCACACGGGCGAGCAGGCCATCGCGGAATGGCTCGTGGAATGGCTGCGCGGCGAATTTCCGAACGCGCGTGTCGAACTGCGCGAGGTGCTGCCCGGGCGGCCGAATGTGGTCGCGCGCTTTTCCGACAGCGGCGGCAAAAAACCGCGCGTCCTTTTCGCCCCGCACACGGACACGGTAAGCGTGGGCGGGATGACGATTGATCCCTTCGGTGGTGAACTGCGCGACGGCCGCGTGTGGGGCCGCGGGGCGTGCGACACGAAAGGCTCAATGGCCGCGATGCTTTGGGCGCTGCGCGAATCGCGCGATTTTCTCGGCGAGCTCGAGCAAGAGATTTGGTTTGCGGGGCTGTGCGCCGAGGAGGCGGGGCAGTACGGCTCGCGTCTGCTCGCCGAGCAGGAGCGTTTTGATTTTGTGATCGCCGGCGAGCCGACGGAACTCGATGCCGTGATCGCGCACAAGGGCGCGCTGTGGCTCACGCTCACGACGCGCGGTCGCGCCGTTCACGCCGCGCAGCCCGAGCGCGGTGAGAATGCGATTTACAAAATGGCGGACCTGCTCCGGTGCATTCGCGACGAACTCCCCGCGGTGCTCGGCGACGCGGAGCATCCGCTGCTCGGACGCACGACCGCGAGCGCGGGCACGGTGCGCGGCGGCAGCAAAATCAACATCGTGCCGGACACCTGCACCGCGGAGGTGGACATCCGCTGTCTGCCCGGCGACGTGACGCTCCTCGAGCGGGTGAGCGCAAAACTCCGCGAGGTGTGCGCGGATTTGGAAATCGCGCACACTGCCTCGCACGCGATGCTCACGGACCGGTCGCACCCGCTGATCCAGCTTTTGGAAAAATGCGGCTCATCGTGTGTGGGCGCGCCGTGGTTCAGCGACGCGGGGATTTTCGCCGCCGTCGGGATGCCCGCGATCGCGATCGGGCCGGGATCAATCGCGCAGGCGCACACCCGCGACGAATGGATCGCGGTGGAGGATTTGGAAAAGGGCGTGGCATTTTTCCGCGATTTCCTCGCGCGGCTGCGGGAGCGCTGATCGCATCGCATGAGCGTTTTCATCACCGGAACGGACACGGGCGTGGGCAAGACGCGCGTCGCGGCGATGCTCGTGCGCGCGCTGCGTACGGCGGGCGTGGACGCCGTGGGCTTCAAGCCGATCTGCTGCGGCGGGCGCGAGGATGCCGAAGTGCTCACGGAGGCCTCGCAGCCGAATGCGGAGACCGGCCGCGGCGCGGTGGCGCTGAACGATGTGAACCCCGTGTGGCTGCGCCCGCCGGTTGCGCCGTACGCGGCGGCGATGATCGAGGGGCGCATGATCGATCTCGCGCTCGTGCGGGAAAAATTTGCGCAACTGCGCGCGGCGCACGCGGCGGTGATCGTCGAGGGCGCGGGCGGCTGGCTCGTGCCGATCACGCGGGATTTTTCGATGGCGGATCTCGCCGTGGAATTCGCGCTGCCCGTGCTCATCGTCGCGGCAAACCGGCTCGGTGTGATCAATCACACGTTGCTCACCATCACGGCGATTCGCGCGCGCGGACTCGAATGCGCGGGCGTGGTACTGAATCACCCGCACGCACCGTCGCCGGACGATCCGGCCATCGTGACGAACGCGAGTGTGCTCGGCGAACTCCTCACCGAGCAGCCGGGCGGTCCGGTGCCGCTCCTCGGTGAACTCGATTTCGGTGCGGAAGTTTTGCCGCGTTCGCTGTGCGCAATAGCGCGCTGACGGCACTGACCGCGCGCTAAGCGTTCGCCGCGATGTTCACCCACACATGCACGTGCGGGGAGCCGCGAAAATACCAGACCATGTTTGGCCCTTCGAGCT
>JBBQJR010000245.1:0-5184 GCA_038326125.1 Chthoniobacterales bacterium | reverse complement strand
ATATCACCTGCTCAAGCAGATCGACAAAAAGCGGGCCGCGCTGCCGAAGGCGATTTTCAAGGCGGCGGAGAAACTTTTTGGCGACCGCCCGAGGAAGATCGCCGCGATGCTGGGGCGCTGCGTGAAATTCCAGCCGACCATCGCCGCGCAGGCTGTACGGCAGACCTGAACGCGATTTTTGCGGGGCAAAAGTGCGCGCACCCGCGCGTGCGTCAGACTTCCGCGTCCCGCGCGATTTCTCCCCCGGCCCGCCGCCGACGCCTCACGCGGCCGAGCCAAATCAGCGGACCGGTGAGTGCGAGGAGGGGCAGCATGAAACTCGCGATGCTCGCGATGATCCGCGTCGGCCATCCGAAAATGTCGCCGGTGTGCACCTCGCGATTCCACAGTTTCACGATGCGTGTGCCGAGCGGCGCGGTGCGCGAAGTCTGCCGCGAGATGATTTCCGCGGTGAACGGATCGAGGTAGAGATTCGTGCGGCCCGCGGGCGTGGTGTCCTCGGGAAATCGCATCGTGATGCGCACGGGCGTGCTGCCGCCGATGTTCTGAATGGTCGTCACGCTCGCGCCCGGCACGGCTTTTTCCGCGGCAGCGAGCAGCGCATCCGGGCCGGCGGGCGGGGATGATTTTGACGCGCCAGCAGTCTTCGGGATCGGCGCGTCTTCCTCGTGCCACACTTTGTTAAGGAAGGTGCGCGCCTCGGCGTCCCAGTGGATGACCATGCCCGTGATCGCGAAGAGGAGCATGAAGCCCGACGACCAAAATCCCACGACGTTGTGGATTTGAAAATTCGCGGCGCTGCCCGATTTCGTGCCGCCGAGTTTCCACAGTTTGCGCGGCCACCAGAGGATGAGCCCGCTCACCGAGAGGCCGAGCAGGAAGACCGCGCTCCACGCGGTGATCGTTTTTCCCGTCGGACCGAGCAGCAGATTCGTGTGAAACTGGTGCAGCTTTTTCGTGAACGCATTCGCCGTGTCGAGCGAGCCGAGTTCCGCGCCGGTGTAGGGATTCACCGCGAGGCTCAGCGACTTTCCCGCGCCCGGCATCCGCAGGGTGAGGATGCTTGCGAGCCGCGCATCGTCGCGGAGGGAAAGTGACGTCACTTTGCTTCCGGGGTGCCGCGCGAGCACCCTCGCCGCAAGTTCGCCGGGCAGGAGGCGCGCGCCCTCCGGCTGCACCCAGGTGAGCGACGCGTTCAGCCAGTGGTCGATCTCCTTTTCAAACACGAGCAGCCCGCCGCTGCCGCCGAGCAAAATCAAAAACACCGCCGCCGCGAGCCCGCCGACGAGGTGGAGGAAAAGGAGGATTTTGCGGAAGCTCATCAGCGCGGACGGCAAATGGGTGAAGGCGTCTTATTGCTTCGCGACGGTCTCGATGAGCTGGTTCTTCACCGGTTTCAGCGTGGCCTTGTGCTTCTCCACGGCGGCTTTGAACTTCGCGATGACGTCAGGATGATCGGCACCGCACTCGAAGGACTCGCCGGGGTCGGCATCGAGATTGAAGAGCAGCGGCGGGTCGTGCGGCTCGGGTTTCGGCGCGCCGTACGCGGCCTGCGTGATGAAGTGCGCTTTCCAAGGACCGAGCCGCGCGGCGAACAGCTCCGTGCCGCGATAGTAGCAGAAGACCTCGCGCTGGGGCACGAGCATCATCGTACGGCCCATCGTCACGCTTCCCGCCCCGCTGCCCGTGCCGTCCGGGTTCGTCAGAAGCGGCGCGATGTCCACACCGTCCATCTCGCGATCCGTCGGCGCTTCCGTCCCGGCGAAGTGCGCGATCGTCGGCAGCAAATCCATCGTCGTCGCGACTTCGTGGCAGACTTTTCCCGCGGGGATTTTGCCAGGCCACCATGCGATGCCCGGCTCGCGCATGCCGCCTTCCCACGTGCTGCCCTTGCCGTCGCGCAGCAGGCCGGCGCTGCCGCCGGCGAGGCCGCGGATGAGCCACGGGCCGTTGTCGCTCGTGAAGAAGACGAACGTGTTTTTATCCAGCCCCTCTCTGCGCAACGTGTCGAGGATCTGGCCCACGGCCCAGTCGAGTTCCTCGACGACATCGCCGTAGCGTCCGCGCGGGGTCTTGTTGCGGAATTTTTCCGACGCGAAGAGCGGCGTGTGCGGGAAGGTGGACGCGAAGTAGAGGAAGAACGGCTCGCTCTTGTGGCCGCGGATGAACTTCACCGACTGCTCCGCGTAGCGCCGCGTGAGCTGCGTCTGGTCGGTCGGCTGCTCGATGAGTTTCTCTCCCTCGAAAAGCGGCGCCTGCCACCACTTCGGGTCCGGGTCGAGGCTGTTGTCCTCGCCCTTCGGCTTGCCGGGCACGGAGTTCATGTCGTTCGAGTGCGGCAGGCCGAAGTAGGAATCAAACCCGTGCTTCATCGGGTGTCCCGCCGGGTTGTTCATCCAGTTGCCGAGATGCCACTTTCCCACCGCGCCCGTCGCGTAGCCCTGCTTCTTCAGCAGCGAGGCGATGGTGATTTCGTCATCCGGCAGATGGCCCATGCTTTCGCGCCGCAGCACGCGGAACTGGCTGTGCGCCATCCCGCTCCGAATCGGATACCGCCCCGTGAGCAGCGCCGCGCGGCTCGGCGTGCAGACCTCCGCCGCGACGTAGAAATCCGTGAAGCGCACGCCTTCCGCCGCCATGCGGTCGAGGTTCGGCGTGCGGATGCTCGGGTGCCCGTAGCAGCCCAGGTCGCCATACCCGAGGTCATCCGCGAGGATGATGACGAAGTTCGGCTTCCGCTGGTCCACCGCGGTGTCCGCAGAAAATGCGGCGCTCACGGCGAGGAGGAAAATGACGGTGGTGCGGAGGAAGGAGATGGGACGCATGGCTGGCGGAGTGTTGTCGCGGGACAACCCGGCGTCGAGCCGGGTCATTGGGGGAAACGTCGAAGTTCCCAGCGAGCAAGCGCAACGATGCCGTGCAGCGTTTGCGTGAAAGGATGATGATTCTTAATCCTATTTGCCTCAGCAATTTGCGGTAAGTGATGCCACTCAAGGCTGGAGAATGCCCATATCACCCTTGTTGATTAAGTGCTTAACCAGAATGCAAACAAGGATCGGATTACCCACGCTGAACACCATCGCTTTTTGGCGATTCTCGACAGAAACCTCGATGCCATCTATCCACGGCTTAACCCGCATTACCTTATCCAAGGGAATATTCTTAGCTGTTCCATCACCGTCAAAGATCAGACGTCTATTTGTAATCGTTAGTTTACCGGCAGCCAGTCGCGCCCATTCTTGATTGCTGACCGAATATCCGCGCGATCTGCCAATCCAAACTCTTCTAGCGAGGCGGAATCCAAGACTGCCAGACTGATAAGACCGCACAGCCCGTTTTTCGTAGAGGCTTGATTGCCATTCGAGCAACGCATGTTCACCGTCTTTCAATACCACGTTTGTCTCGATTGTTGAAAAGCCGTGCTGAGCGTTTGCAATCTCAAAGAACCGACGAGCCTCAGATTGCTGTCGTTTCAACTCCTGTTTTCTTTCTCGCCGCGCAGCAACCCTTTTCAACAAGGTAACAAGAGCGATGACAGCGATAATACAGCCCGCCGCGAGTAGCCATGGGGAGTCTTTCAAAACTTGCAAGAAGCCTATGGTTTCTGAGCCGCCATTTATTTGTCGGTCTGTGATTTGTCGCTCCGTTTCCTGTGCTCTGGTTTTGGTTGCCGCTGCTGTCTGACGTTCCTGCTCCGCTTTTCGCTCCTGCTCGATGCGTTCCCGTTCTTTTACCTCTTGTTCCCGTGCGGCGCGGTGCATCTCTATCTGGCGCTGAAGTTCCGCGGCTCGCGTGGCTTTGCGTGCGGCAGATTTTTCCTCCGTCCATCCATATTGTTTTTGAAGCGAATAAGGCAGTTCATCAAAATCCAAATATGCCGCGCCGTCCTGGTGAATGATGCGCACCCCGTCTGCCTCCACGCGTGTCACCTTCGCATCGCTGTAAACCTTCCCGCCTTTTGTCACGATGAGCGCCGCGTTCGCCGCCGCGAGCAGCGTAAGAAGGCCCACGAGAATAAGACGCAAATTTGTCGTCCGGATCGAAGGTAAATCGAGGCGTCGGTTCGCGTCGAGATGATAGAAGGCACGCGCGCAAACTCCGGCTTGGACCTTGCTGGCGAAAGAAAGCGTGTGCTATTCTCCCAGCCATGAGCACGCTTGCCGAACAACTTGATGAACGCCTGCAACGGCTCGATCCGCAGACTGCGGCGCATGTCGAACGGGTGGTTCGTGAAGTCCTTGCGCTGACGGAACCCGTCGCACAAGGGCGCTCAGGCGGGCAAGGCCCGGGTCTGGCTGCGTTGGCGTCTTTCGCGGAACCGATGGGGAGGCTGACCAATGCCGACATTGACCGGGCCGTCTATGGCGAATGAAGTTGTCTGGGGCACGAGCGGCTTTTTCGCCCTGCTGAACAGCGACGACCCGCAGCACAATGCTGCGCATGAACTCGCTGTGAAGCAGACGGCCGCAGGACGCGGAAGTGTGACGACAGATGCAGTGGTGGGCGAGTGCTGCACGCTGCTGGTCGCGAGGAAAAAGCCGCATCTCGTGGCGAAGTTCCTCGACTTCACCGAGCAGACCGGGGCGCTCAACGTGGTGCATCTGGATGCCATGCTCATCGGTGAGACCAAGGCATTTCTCCGCCGCCATCTCGGCCACGCGTATTCGTTCGTGGACTGCGCAAGTTTCGTCGTCATGCAGCGTCTCGGATTGCGCGATGCGGTCACGGCGGACGACCATTTCAGGGAAGCCGGATTCACCGCGCTATTGCGGTAAAATTGCCGGTCGGCAAGACGCGAACTTTTCTCGCACATGAACTTATGCCACCTGCTCCCCCTTTTCCTCCTCGCCACCGCCGCTCTCGCGGAACCTCCGCCGCCGGTCGAGTCCGAGATCTGCGTGTATGGCGGCACGCCTGCGGGGGTGATGGCGGCGGTGGCTGCGGAGCGGCAGGGGCATTCGATGGCGCGGGTGGATCCTGCGTGAAGCGATGATTTCCAAGCTGCCCCGGTGGGTGTGGTCCGGCGCGTGGGCGCTCGCGTTCGTCGCGGGGATGGTGAATGTCGTCGGGCTGCTCGGCTTCGAGCGCCAGGCGATCACGCATCTCACCGGCACCACGTCCATGCTCGCGGCGGCGATTGCGGCGTTCGATGGCCCGACAGCGCTGCACCTTGCGGCGGTCATC
>JBBQJR010000244.1:0-5206 GCA_038326125.1 Chthoniobacterales bacterium | reverse complement strand
ACCGCCGCGTGGAAGGCGATCGTGCTCAAATTTCAGGAGCCCTCGCTGCCGCGCGCGGTCTGGCAGCTCGTGAACACCCTCGGGCCGTACGCGGGACTGTGGTACCTGATGTGGCTCAGCCTCTCGTGGTCGTACTGGATCACGCTGCCGCTCGCGATTTTTGCGGGCCTGTTCATCGTCCGCATTTTCATTATCTTCCACGACTGCGGCCACGGCTCTTTTTTCAAGTCGCGCCTCGCGAATGACGTGGTCGGCTTCATCACCGGCGTGCTCACGCTCACGCCGTATTATCATTGGCGCTGGGAGCATTCGATTCATCACGCGAGCGCCGGCTCACTTGATCGCCGCGGCACGGGCGATGTGTGGACGATGACGGTGGAGGAATATCTGCAGTCGGGCGGGTGGAAGCGCTTCGCGTATCAGCTCGCGCGCAATCCGATCGTCCTCTTCGGCATCGCGCCGATCATTTTGTTCGTCGTCCACCAGCGCATTTATTCGTCGAAGGCCAACCCGCGCGAAAAATGGTCGGTGCGCTGGATGAATCTCGCGGTCCTTGCGCAGGCGGTGGGCTTGAGCGGGATGCTTTCGCTGCATCACGGCTGGGGCTTTGGCATCACCGCGTATCTCCTCATCCACCTCGTGATCGTCACCGTCGGCGGCGGCTTGGGCATCTGGATGTTTTACGTGCAGCACCAGTTTGAGGACGTGTACTGGGAGCGCGACGAGAATTGGGACTACACCGCGGCGGCGCTCGAGGGCAGTTCGTTTTACAAGCTGCCGCGCATTCTCCAGTGGTTCTCCGGCAACATCGGCTTCCACCACATCCATCACCTCAGCTCGCGCATCCCGAACTACAACCTCGAGCGCTGCCACGAGGCGGACCCGATGTTCCGGGACGTGAAGCCGATCACCTTTTTCTCCAGCTTGAAGTCGCTCACCTACCGCCTCTGGGATGAGCAGCGCGGCAAGCTCGTGGGCTTCCGCCATGCGCGGAAAATCCGCAGGGAGCGCAAGGCGGTGCAGGCGGCCGCGGATGCGGAGGCGGAGCGGGCGGGGAAAAGCCGGCGCAGCTCGGAAACGGAGCGTTGAGCTGCAACGCGCAATAAATGCCGGCTGCATCGTAGCAGCGTCCGGCAGAGCCCGGAAGCGGGCTGCCACCAGCGGCCGCGAAGTGGGTGCGGCGAAGAACTGCGGGGAGCACAGGCGCACTCCGCCTCGGCCGATTTCTGGTGCGAAGAACGTGCTCGCGCGCGGCCGGATTCTCCGCCAACACTTTTTCAGCATGAAAAAACTCCCTCTCATCCTCCTCGTGTGCGCCGCGCTCGGCGCTCCCATTTTTGCCGAAGGCGCGAAGAAACATGTGCTCATGATCGCCGGACGCCCCTCGCACGGACCCGGCGAGCACGAGCACAACGCCGGCGTGCAACTCCTCGCAAAATGCCTCGGGCAGGGTGCGGCGGATCGGGTGGAGGTAAAATTTCACCTGAATGCCGAATGGCCTTCCGCGGAGGAACTCGCGCAGGCGGACACCGTGGTGATTTATTCCGACGGTGGCGCGGGGCACCCGGCGCTGAAGGACGACCACCTCGAACAGCTCGGCAAGGAGATGAAGCGCGGCTGCGGCTTCGTGTGCCTGCACTACGCGGTCGAACCGACGATTGAGAAGGGCAACGCAGAGTTCATCGACTGGCTGGGAGGCGCCTTCGAGATTAATTGGAGCGTGAATCCGCACTGGGACGCGGTTTTCAAAACGCTCCCGCGGCACCCGATCACCAGCGGCGTGCAGCCGTTCGGCACGAACGACGAGTGGTATTTTCACATGCGCTTTCGCGACGGCATGAAGGGCATCACGCCCATCCTCAGCGCGGTGCCGCCGGAGAGCACGATGAGCCGGCCAAATGGCACGCACAGCGGCAATCCCGCCGTGCGCGAGGAGGTCGCGGCGAAGAAGCCGCAGCACGTCTCGTGGGCCCTGCAGCGTGAGGATGGCGGCCGCGGGTTTGGTTTCACCGGCGGGCATTTTCACAAAAACTGGGGCGACGAGAATCAGCGCAAGCTCGTGCTGAATGCCATCGTGTGGAGCGCGCAGGCCGAGGTGCCAGCCGGCGGCGTGGCCTCAAAAATCACCGACGAGGATCTCTCCGCGAACCTCGATCCCAAACCCGCGAGGAAGCCCGCGCCTGCGGTGCCGCCTGCGAAGTAGCCGCCGGTTCGCCGCAGGGTTTTCAGCGCGTCAGCGGCGCTCCGGTGCGGTCGTATTCCGTCGCCCGCGCGCGGCCATAGTCTGCATCCGTGCGCCGGTCGTCGCGCAGATCCCGGCTGTCGCGCGAGTCCCGGATGGAATTCGCATCGCGTGCATCAGATGCTTCGCGGGCCTCGCGCCGTGCTTCCGCGTGCGTGCGCGCGGCTTCCCTTCCGCGGCGGACGGCGTAGCGCGAAGCGCGGTAGGTGAGACAGCCGGTTTGGGTCACGGCGAGGAGAACGACGGCAACGAGCGGGATGATTTTCACCCTCACGATTCGCCGGTGGACCGTCGCCCGCGGGCATGTGTTTTTTCCGCGGGCCGCGTCCTTGCTGGCAAGCTAGAGGTCGGGTGACGCTGCGGTGCTGCCGACTTCGACCCCCGCTTTTCATACGACCGCCGTGAGCGTTTTCCGCGAAGCGTGGATGATATGAAATCATCCATCCGCCTTACTCTCGTTCTCCTCACGGCCGCCCTTCTCGCGATGGGCGCTTCCGGGTGCCACACGATCCACGGCGCCGGCCGTGACATCGAGGAAACCGGCCAACACATCGAGCACGCGGCGCGTTAGTTTCACGCTGTACCGCGAAAGCGCGAGTTACGCCGCGCAATTTCCTCTGCGCCACGGTCGAGGCGATCGGCCGGGCCGATGAGTCGAAAAAGCGCGCCTGTCCGCACTGCACTAGCGGAATTCCTTCCCCACTGCGGCCCCGAAGCATCTGAGTTGCGCGCCATGGAACTGCGCGTGTCGCTCACCTTTCGATACCGTCTATCAGCGATCCACCAAGGCGCGCGGCTGCATCAGCGGCCAGATGGCACCTATCAAGCCGCCGCCACCCAAGCTCTGAACGGCGCGAGGGGTGGCAGCCACGACACCCGCGCGTTTCCCACCCGCCCGCGGCTACCGCGTCGCGGTCACCGGCGCGCCGAGCTGGATGCACGCGGCTTCCTTCGTCGAGCGGACAAAGACGCGGCCATTGCTCAGCACGGGTGTCGTCCAGCATTTGCCGTCGATTGCCTTGAAGCGGCCAAGTTCCTTGTAAGCGTCGGGCGAGGCTTTGATGCCGACAATTTCGCCCGCGTCGGTGAGCGCGAGCAGATTGCCGCCCGCGGTGAGGATCAGGTTGCCGGGGCCGAAGCCGGGCTGCTCCCATTTGATGTCGCCATCGGGCAGCTTCACACACTTCACGGGGCCTTTGCCGTATTCCTTAAATTGGAACATGCCGTAGAGGTAGCCCTCGTAAAACACCGGCGTGCTCCAGTGGTTCGCGAGCGGCTTTTGCGGAACGCGCATGACCTGCTCGGCCTTCCACTCGCTGCCGGCCTTGCTGATTTTGAACCCCACCGCGCCGACGCCGTAGCCCGCGCTCGCATACACGTAATCGCCCGCGACCACCGGGCTCGCGGCGGTGCTCGTGCTGTATTTGAAATCCGCGTGCCAGAGTTGCTTCAGCGTCTTCGGGTCGAGCGAAGTGAGCCCGTCCTGCATGTAAAAAATGATCTGTCGCTGGCCGAGGATCGTCGTGGCGATGGGCGTCGCGTGCGTGATCGTCCCGTCGCCGGATTTCATCACGACCTCGCCGGTGAGCGGGTTGATTGCCAGATAAGTCTGCCCCGGGCCGCCGCCGCCGACGAAAAGCAGGCCCTCCAAGACTTTCGGCTTCGCATTTTTGTCCGCGAGATTTCCCGGCACGGTGAAAGGGCCTTTTTCGAAGAGCGGGCTCGCGGCGTTTGACCAGGAAATGTTGTGGCCGCCGTACTGTTTGATGAGGTCGAGCTTCCACAGCGGCTTGCCATTGATGGCGTCAAACGCGTACAGCACGAGGTCGCTGTGCATCGCGACGATGATCCTGCCCGCGAGTGTGGGCGTGCTGCGGGGACCGTCGCCCCCCTTGTTGTCGCTCGTGCCGGCGTCGCCGCCGCCCTGATATTTTGCGGGGCCGAGATTCGCGGTCCACTTGTCCTTCCCCGTCGTCGCGTCGCGCGCGACGAGCACTTCATCCCCACCTTTTCCCTCGATGGAAAAGCACCACGCGCCGCTCACGACGAACGATCCGAATCCCGTTCCGCCGGGAACTTTCCACAGCACTTTCGGCGCGGCGGGCCATGTCGCGGGCAGCGTCTCGGGCGTCGAGCCGTCGCCATTCGGCCCGCGGTATTGCGGCCAGTCTGCGGCGATGGCGGCGGTGGCGGAAAGGGTGAGAGCGGCGAGCGGGTAGAGGGCGCGGAGTTTCATGGAGGTGCCGCTGTAGGGAATTCCGGTGGGGAAGTCAAAGCCGTGCGTGCCGGGCGCAGCGGGATTCAATGCATCTCCACTGCGCACGATCCCAGCCCGCCGCGGAAGTAGTTGAACTGCACATTCAGATGATCCGCGAGCAGCGACATCGGCACGCACGCGTCGGCGATTTTTTTGGAAATCATGAACGCCGTGAGCCGCTGGCCGAACGGATTGTCGTGGCAGCCAGCCTGCCAGATCGAGACCTTGTCCGCCTTCCAAGTTTCGTGCGGCCCGACCGTGATCGCCATCGTCGGAATCATCGAGATGTTTCCGCCGCCGCTCGTGCGCGCGTTCTGCGCGATGGTGAGCGGGTGCAGTTCCACGACCCGCGTCGTGAGCGCGCGATACTGCTCCGCGGTCGGCGGCGCGCTCTTGAAATTCCCGCGCCGCGGCAGCGGGTCGTTGAAGGCCCAGTGCTTCACGTCGCCCTGTCCGCCCTGCACCACGGCGCAGCGCACGCCCGCATCCCAGCTCGCGCGGTAGGCGCGCGTGTCGGCCTTGGGAAAATGGAGATGCGCAGCGGGCAGGCGCTGCTTTTTCGCGATGCGGTGGAAGAGCATCTCGCGATCGGCCTTTTCAAAAGACAGCGGATGCGAGACCGGCACTTCCTTTCCCGTCGCAGGATCGAACCACTCGTCCATCCCCCAGAAATGTCCGCTGCGCACGTCGAGCCCGAGTTCGTTCAC
>JBBQJR010000243.1:0-5212 GCA_038326125.1 Chthoniobacterales bacterium | reverse complement strand
GCCGGCTCGGTCTGCGCGATCTGCTTGATCGCATCGTAGTAGCGCGTGTTTTCCATCGAGCGGATGAAGCCGCTCCAACCCCAAAAACTCGCGATGAAGATCTGCGTGCCCATCGCGATCGCCTTCGGCAGAGCGAGCACTGCACCGCTGAGCGGAAGCTGAAAACCGACGAGATAGATCGAGAGCAGCGACGACTGCTCCGCGGATTTCATCCACGACGAAATGCCGAGGCAGACCGCAGTGATGGCCGCATTCACGAGGATGAGGCTGAGCGCCTGCGCGGCGAAATCGCCCTGAAAGCCGACGATCATGTTCACGAAAACGGTCATCCACAGCGATTGCGCGATCACGAGCGTGCCGAGGAAAGTCACCTTGCTCGCGACGTAGGCGAGCGGGCTGAGGCCCGCGAATTTCTCCTTTTCAAAAAGGTTGCGCTCCCCGGCGACTTCGCGCGCGGAATTGTTCGAGCCCATGAGCGCGAGCAGGATGACCTGGAACATGATTAGGCCGCTAACCAATGTGCCAGTCTTCGCGATTTGCTGGAGCGCGGCGGCTTCCTGACGGGCACGTTCGAGCAGATTGGCACCGCCGTCGGCGACCAGGCCTTTCACTTGCGGCAAGCCGTCGATCGCAAAAATCACCACGAGACACGGGAAGCCGAAGAGCAGCGCGAGCTGCAAAATCACCTGCCCGCGATCGCGGAAGAAAAGTTTCCACCGACGCGCGAGGAGCACGCCGAATTGCGTGAACGCGTTTGGCACCACGGTGTCCGGCTTGTGCGGATCGCGAACCGGCGCGGCGTCCTCCGTTTTTGCGGAAGAATCCTCGTGATGCTCGACGACCTTGCGCAGGCGTTCGAGTTCCTCGTCTTCGCTCAACTCGGCGCTGTCGGATTTTGCCTCGGCTCCGTCGGACTTCGACACCGCGACCGAGATGGCCGGCAGGTCGCTCTGCGCATAGTACACCGCGCGATATTTTTCCCACGACCGATGCCAGTCGCCCACCTTGCGCTGCGCGAGGCGCGGATAGAGGTCCGCGGGATTCGTGATGCCGAAGTAGTGCGCGAGCAATTTTGGTCCGCCGTGATAGATGAGGCTGCCTTGGTAAAGGACGATCACGCTGTCGTAGAGCGCCACATGCTGCAGGCTGTGCGTGACGCTGAGCACGATGCGCTCATCGCTGCGCGAAAGGTCGTGCATGAGGTGGACGATCTCGTCCTCGCTCTTCGGATCGAGGCCGCTCGTCACCTCGTCGCAGAGCAAAAGGGAAGGGGAACTCACCATTTCCATCGCCATCGCGAGCCGCCGCTTTTGCCCGCCGGAAAGCAGCGCCACGCGCCGGTCCGCGATCTCGGTGACGCCGACATCCGCGAGCACTTTCTCGATGCGCGCGTCGAGTTCCTCGCCGCTCAGCGCCGCCACGCGGAGACGCAGCGCGCCCTCAATGCACTCCTCCACGGTGAGCAGCTCATGCGCGATGCTGAACTGCGGCACGTAGCCGATCTCGTGCGGGTCGAGATCGCCCTCCGCAACGACATCGCGCCCCTGCCAATGAATCGCGCCGGTGCTGTGTTCCCGAATTCCCGCGATCACTTTGAGCAGCGTACTCTTGCCGCAGCCCGACGGACCGATGATGGCCGCAAAGTGCCCGTGCGGGAGGTGCGCGGTGATTTGCGCGAGGAGGAATTGCTCCTCGCCGTCGTGCGGGATGGAAAGCGAGACGTCTTGGAGTTCGAGCACGGGTCGGGAGGAGGTTAGTTTCAGCCGCGAAAAATCGCGCGGTGCCAAATGCGCAAATCGTGCTTCCTTTGCAAGCCGCCCTCGTTCATTTCGCACCGTCCATGGCACTCCGTTCGACCTCCCGTTCCTCATCCTCCCGCTGGCTCAAGGTCCTTGCGTGGACCGGTGCCGTGCTGCTGATTCTCGCGGCCTGTGCGCTCGTCGGGCTGAAGTCGTGGGTGAATTCCTACCTCCGCAGCCCGGAGTTTCGGAAACAGGTCAGCGCGCGCACCGCGGAGCACTTGCAGGCGCAGGTGGAGATCGCGCCGGTCCGATTCGCGACGACGGAATTTTTCTGCGACGGGCTGACGGGTGAGGGTGCGCGCGATGCGAAATTTTCCGACATCAAGGTGGAAAATGTGCGCGGGGAATTTCGGCTGCCGGGCGTGTGGCGCATGATTTTTGGCGACAAAAAATTCCGCATTGAAAGCGTGGAGGTGCAGCGCGTCGCCGTGAATTTTTTCGAGCCCCGGCTGCCGCTCGTGCTCCCGCATCCGGAGAAAAAGGACAAGGTGACGGAGATCGGCCGCATCGGCGTCCGCGAGCTTGCGCTCGCGTGGAATGGCGGCTCGGTCAGCGGCCTCGGCGTCACCGCGACACCCGTGGAAGGCGGCTGGCAGATCGTCGGCGATGGCGGGCACGCGAAGCAAAAAGGTCTGCCGGAAATGGACATCGCCGCACTGCGCGTCATGCACAAGGAGCCCTCCCTTTTCGTGCAGGATGCGCGACTGCGCTCGGAAGGCGGTGAGATCACGGTGACGGGTGAGGTCACGGAAAACGAGAAGGTGGATCTGCAATTTAAGGCGAACGGCGTGAACGTGACGCCGCTGCTCCCCGAGGACTGGCGCGCCCGGCTGCATGGCCGCGTGTCGGGCGATGGCCGCCTGCAAATTTCGCTGCGCGACGGAGCAGCAGCCTCGCCCGAGGTCGCCGGTCATGCGGAGTTGCAGGCGGGCGTGCTCGAGGCGCTGCCCGTGCTGAATAAAATCGCCGACTTCACGAAGACGGATCGTTTTCGCCGGCTGATTTTGAATCAGGTGCGCGGGGACTACCGCTACGATCGGAGCGGGCTGCACATCACCAATTTCGTCGTGGAAAGCGAACGGCTCATTCAAGTGCGGGGCTCGTTCTCGGTCGTGAACGGGATGATTGACGGCAGCTTTGAAGTCGGCATCACGCCGGGCCCGCTGCAGTGGCTGCCGGGCTCACAGGACAAAGTTTTCAGCGCCCCGCGCGATGGTTATGCATGGGCGACGATGCACATTTCCGGCCCGGTGAAATCGCCGCGCGAGGATCTCTCCGGACGGCTCTTCGCGGCCGCGCAAAATGCGGTCGTGCAGCAGGTGGAGTCCACCGCTACGCAAGCCGTCGGCGGCGCTGTGGACACGGTGAAAAAGAGCGCAAGCGGCGTGCTCGATTTGCTGTTCGGGAATTGAGCGCGGCCGCGCTCAGGCGCGCACGCCGAGGCCGATTTCTTCGCGCAGATATTTGATCGCGCGCGCCAGCTGAGCCTTCTGGTATTCCTGATCGGCCAGCTTTTTGTCAGGGCCGTCGGCTTTGAACGGCGAGATGGCGTGGCCGCGTTTCGCGAGCGCTTCAAAGTGCGCGAAAGCCTCGGGGCGCTTGTCGTAGTTTTGCCAAAACTCTGGCTTCTTGTACGGGAAAGACTTTGCAAAGCCCGAGATGGTTTCGACGATGACCGGGGCTTGCGGACAAAGCTCCGCCCAGCGCGCGGCGAATTTTTTCCAGTCCACGAGACCGTCGCCGGGGGCGGTCCACTGCACGCTCGCGCCGTCTTCGGTCTCCCAAATCATGCTGTCGCGCGTGCCCGAGCAAAGCGTGTATTTGCCGAGATTTTCCAGCGCGTCGAGCGGGTCCTCGAGCGTCCACGTCGCGTTGCCGGAATCGAGCGTCGCGCCGACAAAATCCGCGCCCGCCTCGTTGATGAGATCCACGAGTTCCCACGAATGCATGTCGCCCGCGTGATTTTCCACCGCGATTTTCACGCCGGCATCGAGCGCCATCGTGCGGCACGTCTTCAGCACCTTCACGGTGTCTGCCATGCGCGCGCGGATGCCGCCGGGCGTCTTGCGATCCTCCATCCCGCCGAGCACGCAGCGGAAGACCGGTGAGCCGAGCGCCTTCGCCACGCGGATGCCCGTGCGCAGGAGCGCCTCCGCGCTGCCCCAGCTCATCTTGAAGCGCACGCTCGTCGGGCAGATGCTCCAGCCGCCCGCATACATTTCAATGCCGAGATCGGCCCCCCTTTTCCGCACTTCCGCAAGCGCGTCGTCCTCGAGCGAATCGTACGACTCAAGGTCGCTGATGAAAAGCACATCGCACTTCAGCGACGCCGCATGGTCGAGGAGTTGCGGGGCCTTCCAGCCCATCGCGCGGATGGAAAAATTGTCGAAGCCGAGTTTGATTTTCATGCGCGATTTGGAGTCGTCCGCCGCGGTAAGTTTTGGCGCGACGGCGGCTGCGGCGAGGCTGGCGAGAAAATGACGGCGGGTGAACATGCCGCCGCAATACCCCGCTGCGCCGACAAAAGTCGAACGGTGATTTTGCAAAGTGCCGGCGCTTTCCGGGGAACCCCGGCTCCCTCGACTAAGTCCCTGGCAGTGCGATGCCCTTCACTCGACGGTACAGAGCGACGGCGTAGCTGTCCGTCATGCCGCTCA
This sequence comes from Chthoniobacterales bacterium, assembly GCA_038326125.1. GTDB lineage: Bacteria > Verrucomicrobiota > Verrucomicrobiia > Chthoniobacterales > Chthoniobacteraceae > SXWH01. Next base: position 753 of record JBBQJR010000243.1, on the reverse strand, counting down.
CGAAATCGAGCACCGGCATGAGACGTAAATATGGCTGGGCTTCCCGCGCCGCGCGCACGCACTCGGCGGGGAGCTGGCTTGCGAGTTTGCGGCTGCGGTTGGATGCGCGGTCGCCGCGTTCGGCGAGGTCGTTCACCGCGCTCATGAAGACATCGAGCAGTCCGCCGAGCACCTCGTACCCGGCGATCTCGATCTCCACGCCGCGCTTCGTCGAGTAGATGACTTCGCGGCTCTTTTTTTGGATCACGCCGAGCGCGCCCGCGGCGGGAATCACATCCGTGAGAGGCGCATCGAATTTCCCGGCGAGCAGATCGCTTTCGTGCTCGAGGAAAAGCGCGGTGCATTGCGCGAGGGATTCGCCGATGGCCATCGCGCGCAGCATCTCGATGGCGGCTTTGCGGGAAGACATGCCGTCGAGCGTGCGTGAGCGTTTCGCGGGCGGCAGGATTTCGAAAAAGGCATCGCGCACCTGCTCGTAACTCAGATACCCGAGCCGCGCGCCGTCCTCGAAATCCACGAGCCGGTAGCAGATGTCGTCCGCCGCCTCGACGAGGAAGGCGAGCGGATGCCGCGCCCAGCATTCCGGCCCGCGCGCGAGCAGGCCGCAGTGCTGTGCGACTTCGGCGAAGTGCCCGCGTTCGCTCTGAAACCAGCCGAATTTTTTTACACTCGCGCCCTCGTGCGCGGCCTCGCCGAGGACGGACGCACGCGGATATTTCGTGAACGCGCCGAGCGTCGCGCAGGTGAGCTGCA
>JBBQJR010000242.1:0-5231 GCA_038326125.1 Chthoniobacterales bacterium | reverse complement strand
ACGGTGCCGTCTCCGAGCACGACGATCTTGTCCACACGATGCACGGTCGCGATGCGGTGCGTGATGATGAGCGTCGTGCGGCCGCGCATGAGTTCTTCGAGCGTGGTCATGATTGCGGCCTCGGTGGTCGGGTCGAGCGCGCTGGTCGGTTCGTCGAGGATGAGCAGCGGCGCGTTTTTCAAAAACGCCCGCGCGATGCCGATGCGCTGGCGCTGGCCGACGCTAAGGTGCCCGCCGCGTTCGCCGACCTGGCTGCGATAGCCCTCGGGCATCGCGGTGATGAAATCATGCGCCTGCGCGCGTTTCGCGGCCTCGACGATCTCCTCCTCGGTCGCGTCGGGCCGGCCATACGCGATGTTTTCGCGGATGGTCGTGGAGAAGAGGAGCGTGTCCTGCAGCACGATGCTGATGTAGTTGCGCAGCGATTTTTTCGTGAACTCGCGCAGGTCGTGCCCGTCGAGCAGCACGCGGCCCGCGGTCGGATCGTAGAAGCGCGGCACGAGCGCGAGCAGCGTGCTCTTTCCAGCACCCGTGCCGCCGACGAAGGCGACCGTCTTGCCCGGCTCGATGCGCACATTCACCTTGCTCAAAATCGGGCGATCCGCGCTGTAGCCGAACGCCACATTTTCAAACACCAGCTCGCCGCGAGTCTCCGCGAGCGTCTTTGCGTCGGGCGCATCCGGCACGTCGTTCTGCCGATCCAGCACCTCGAAGCACCGCTGCACGCCGGCCGCCGCGCCCTGCAGCGCCCATGCGATGTGCGTGAGCGCCTCGAGCGGCTGGTAGAGCATGAGCAGCAGCGTGCTGAGGTACCAAATTTGACCGATGGTGAGCGTGCCCTGCATCACGTGCCGCGCGCCGACGTAGAACATCACTGCCGAACTCGCCGCGATGAGCGTGCCGATGAGCAGCGCGCTTTTCATCGAGGTCGCGTTCAGCCGCAGATTCGCTTCCAGACTTCCGTGGGCGCGCATTTTGAACTGGCCCACCTCGTGCTCCTCACGGCCAAACGCCTGCACGATTTTCACCGAACTGAGCCCCTCCTGCGCGACCGTGAGCACCGCGCTCTCGTGCTCGGCGATCTCAGTGGATTCGTCGCGGATGCGTTTCGCGTAGAGGAAAATCGCGAGCACCATGAACGGCACGACGAGCAGCGAGAGCAGTGCGATTTGCGCGTCGAACGCCCACATCGTCGCGAACGTCGCGACGAGGGTGATCACACTTTGGAAAATGAAGAACCATTTGCTGTAAACCGCCTGGATGCTCTGCGAGTCGTAGGCCACGCGGAAGCTGCTGTCCGCGCTGCGCCGCTCGTCGTGGAATTTCAGCGGGAGCGACTGGAGGTAGGCATACAGCTCCGTGCGCAGCCGCAGCAGCGAATGCAGGCTCACGCGCAGCGTCATGATGCTCGTGAGGTAGCCGATGCCGCCGGCGAGAATGTGCAGCAGCACCATGAGGCCGCAGACAAGCGCGAGGATCGCCGGCAGGCTCCACGCGCCGAGATCGTGTCCCCAAATCGCGAGGCCCGCGCCATTTGCCGATCCGGAAGCTGATGCCGTCGCGGATGCGGGCAGCAGCTTGTCCACGATGAACGCGAGCGGCCATGGGCGCAGGAGATTGAAGGCGTTGCCCACGAGCGTGAGCGCCATCGCCCCGGTGGTCGCGCCGATGTACGGGCGGAAATAGGCAAACGCTCGGCGATGGACGGACATGGGCGATACGATCACGTTCGTCGTGGCCTTGGCAATCGCGGAGGCGGCGCGCCGCTGCGATCTTGCGATTCACCGTGGCTCTGCCATCGTTTCGACATGATTCAAAAGCTGCGCGAACTGCGCGATGGAAATCCGTTCCGCGCATTCACCGTGGCCCTTGCTGATGGTCGGCGTTTTGACGTCACTTCGCCGGACATGATCTGGATGCCGGCCGACGGGCGCGGAGGACTGCACTTTTTTCTGCCGGCCGAGGATCGGATCGTGAGCATGAACCTCATGCTCGTCGCATCGGTCGAATGGGCCGCTGGCGGGCAGCCTGCCTGAACTCGCAAGCGATTCGCGGTTGCCTGCCGCCCGGCGCTCGGCTACGTGCTGGGCGAAATGATTCCCGGACTCGTCCTCTTCGCCGCCGCCGTTCTGTATCGCCTCCTGCCCGTCTTGCTCGGGATGAAACTGCAGCAGCCCGAGTGGCTGCCGAACTTCTCGCCGATGGCCGCGCTCTGCCTCTGCGGTGCCGCCTTTCTCCCGCGCCGGCTCGCGATCGCGGTGCCGCTCGTCGCGCTCTTCGGCACGGACATCGTGCTGAATGCACACTTCGGCTTTCCGCTTTACACGATCGAATTTTTTGCGAAGTCCGTCGCCTTCGTGGCCGTCGCCGCGCTCGGCTGGCGGCTGCGCAAAAATCCCCGCGCCGCGGTGATTTTCCCCGCCGTGATCGGCGGATCGCTCCTTTTCTACCTCGCGACGAACACCGCCTCGTGGCTCTACGAGCCCGGCTACGCGAAGACCGCCGCCGGCTGGCTGCAGGCACTCACGACCGGCCTGCCGGAATATCCGCAATGGCCGACGTGGATGTTCTATCGCAACACGCTCGCGGGCGATTTGCTCTTCACCGCGCTCTTCCTCGCGTGCATGAGCCGGAGCCGCCGGCCCGCGCCTGCCGCGGCCGTGCAGACCGCGGAGGCCGTTCGCTAACGCGCAGCGCAAAGTAGGCGAGGTTTTCTCTCGCGCGGGCGTGCGCAGCGAGTGGAGCGCCGCGCGTCCCGCCGGCCACATCCATGCGCCGGAGGCCTGATCTCTCTTTTGGCATTTGCGTGTTCACGAGAACGCGCCAAGGAAGTGACGCTGCGCGCGGTGTCGCAGTGGCCGCCGGGACGGGCGCGCTCCATTCGCTCCGCGCCATCCCGCCGCCTCCGCCCATCCTCCCGCGCGAGGTTGAAAAACTTCGCCTACTTTGCGGCGCGGCCTCGTGGCCTCGCGGCGCGATTTTCACGGTGCGATAGATCCGCCCGGTTCCGTGTCCAGCGGGTCATTGACGCCACTCGCGAAGCCGAGCATATTCCGCCCCCTTTTTTCCAAGAAACTCCATGCCGAGCAACACGCGCAATTTCTGCATCATCGCCCACATTGACCACGGCAAGACGACTCTGTCGGACCGCCTGCTCGAATTCACCGGGACGATTCAAAAGCGCGAGTCGCAGGAGCAGCTCCTCGACGCGATGGACCTCGAGCGCGAGCGCGGCATCACGATCAAGGCGCATCCCGTGCGCATGATGTACAAGGCGCGCGACGGAAAAGAGTACAAGCTCAACCTCATGGACACGCCAGGGCACGTGGACTTCGCGTATGAAGTCTCGCGCTCGCTCGCCGCGTGCGAGGGCGCGCTGCTCATCGTGGATGCCGCCCAAGGGGTCGAGGCGCAGACGGTGGCAAATGTCCACCTCGCGGAGAAGCAGCAGCTCAAGCTGATTCCCGTGATCAACAAGATTGATTTGCCGAATGCCGACCTCCCGTCCGTGATGCGACAGCTCGAGGAAATTTTGGCCATCCCCGCCGAGGAGGCGATCCTCGCGAGCGCGAAACAGGGCATCGGCATTGAGGACATTCTCGAAGCGGTCATCGCGCGCATTCCCGCGCCGCCGGACAACCGCGGTTCGCGCCTGCGCGCGCTGGTGTTCGATTCGACGTTCGACATGTATCGCGGCGTGGTCGTGTACGTGCGCGTGGTGGATGGCGCGATCAAGGCCGGCGACATGGTGCGACTCATGGCGACGAACAGCTCCTACGAGGTGAAAGAGGTCGGCATTTTCCGCCCACAGCAGCCGAAATTTGTGCCGCAGGACGAACTCGGCCCCGGCGATGTCGGCTATGTCATCGCGAACATGAAGACCGTGACCGAGGTGAAAGTGGGCGACACGCTCACCGGCACGCGCCAGCCGGCGACCGAGCCGCTCGCGGGATTCCAGGAGCTGCAGCCGATGGTCTTCAGCGGCATCTACCCGATCAACACGGCGGACTTCGAGCACCTGAAGGCAGCGATGGGCAAGCTCCAGCTCAACGACGCCGCGTTTCATTTCATGGCGGAATCATCCGTCGCGCTCGGCTTCGGTTTCCGCTGCGGCTTCCTCGGGCTGCTGCACATGGAGATCATCATCGAGCGGCTGCGGCGCGAGTACAACATGGACATCATCGCCACGTATCCGTCCGTCATTTACGAAATCGTGAAAACGAACGGCGAAATCCTACGCGTGGACAACCCGGAGAACTTGCCCGATCCCAGCGTCATCCAGGAAATCCGGGAGCCCATCGTGCGGTGTTTCATCATGATTCCGAATGAGTATATCTCGCCGATGCTCCAGCTCATCATGGAGAAGCGCGGTCTCGTGGATCACACGGAGACACTCGACCCGCGCCGTGTGATGCTCACCACGGACCTCCCGCTCAACGAAATCCTCGTGGATTTTGTGGACAAGATGAAGAGCATCACGCGCGGCTACGGCGCGATGGACTACGAGCACGCCGGCTACAGGGCCGACAAGCTCGTGAAGCTCGACATGCTCGTGAACGACGAAATCGTGGACGCGTTTTCGAGCATCGTGCATCGCGACAAGGCCGAGGCTCGCGGTCGCGCGCTGGCGGCGAAGCTCAAGGAAGTGATCCCCACGCAGATGTTCCAGGTCGCGATCCAGGCCGCCATCGGCGGAAAAATCATCGCGCGCGAGAGCGTGAGCGCGCTGCGCAAAAACGTGACGGCGAAATGCTACGGCGGCGACATCAGCCGCAAACGCAAGCTCCTCGAAAAACAGAAAGAGGGCAAAAAGCGCATGAAGGCGATCGGGCAGGTGAACATCCCGCAGGAAGCGTTCATCGAGGTGCTGAAGACGAACTGAGAAGGGCGAAGCTAGCGGCAGTGGGGCAGGCGAGTCGCCGGAACAGACTCCGCAGGCGGAGTCGCCTGCGCCACTTCCCGCATCTGAGCACTTCCCGTTTGCCACTCGCGTATCGCCGCGCCACTTTGCGCGCCCTTTTTCTGAGATAGAAAATACCGCCATGTCCGAGATTCCGAAAACCTACGAGCCGCCCGCCATCGAGGCGAAATGGTATGCATTTTGGGAGCAGAACGGCTGCTTCTCCGCCGACCCGAAGTCGCCAAAGCCCGCGTATTCCATCGTCATCCCGCCGCCGAATGTCACCGGCTCGCTCACGCTCGGACATGTGCTGAACAACACGATCCAGGAC
>JBBQJR010000241.1:0-5235 GCA_038326125.1 Chthoniobacterales bacterium | reverse complement strand
CGGTGCGTCGCGCGGCCATCGAGCGTGAGGAGCACGTCGGGACTTTCATCCGCGGGCGTGATCGTGATCGGTGTGCCGTCGTTCACGATCACCGCGCGATTCGTGAGCACGTGCGGGCAGATCGGATTCACGACGAATACGCCGCTGTCCGGATCGAGAATCGGCCCGCCCGCGGCGAGGCTGTACGCCGTGCTGCCCGTCGGCGTGGCGATGATGAGGCCGTCGGCATTGTACTCCGTGAGCACCGTCTCGCCGATGCGCACAGCGAGCCGCACGAGCCGCGATTTTTCACCGCGGCTCACGACGGCGTCGTTCAGTGCCGTGCCCGTGCGGATGACTCCGCCGGCCCGCAGGATTTCCACATTCAAAAGCGTGCGCTCGCTGAGCACGTAATCGCCCGCGACGATCGCATCCACCGCACGCTGATGCTCGGTCGCGCCGACCGTCGTGAGGAAGCCGAGCGAGCCGAGATTGATGCCAAAAAGCGGGCGCAGCGTGTCGCCGAGCGCGTGCAGCACATCGAGGATCGTGCCGTCGCCGCCGAGGACGATCAGCAATTCGCAGAGCGCCGCGAGTTCGGATTCGCCGTGCGATTTTTCCACGCCGACGAGACGCGCCGCGTGATGATCGAGGTGCAGCTCGACGGAATGCGCGGCGAATTCGCGCACGAGCGCGGCGACGAGTTCGCGCGCGCCGGGCTTGCTGCCGTTCGCGATCAGGCCGAGGTGGCGCGCAGACATGCGAGGAATTCCTTGTTGCCCTCGCCGCCGAGGATCGGGGACTCGATGTGGCCGCACCACGCGAGCCGCACCACGCTGCCGTCCGGTCGCGGAGTGGCCGGCATTTTCTCCACAAACTCGCGGATGCGCGCGACCGCAGCCTCGTGCAAAAGGGGATCGCGCACGATGCCGCCGCGGCTCACTTCCTCGCGGCGGAGTTCAAACTGCGGCTTGATGAGCGGGACGATCACGCCGCGAGTGGTTAGCAGGCTGAGTGCTGGCGGCAAGATGAGCGTGAGCGAGATGAACGACACATCCGCGACGATGAGCGTGATCGGATCGGGAATGTCGTCGCGCGAGAGATGCCGCGCGTTGAGTTTTTCGCGGACGACCACGCGCGGATCGCTGCGGATTTTCCAATCGAGCTGGCTGTGCCCGACATCAATCGCCCACACGCGCGCCGCGCCATGCTGCAGCAGGCAATCGGTGAAGCCGCCCGTGCTCGCGCCGATGTCGAGGCACGTGAGGCCGGTGGGATCGACTGCAAAATGGGCGAGCGCAGCCTCGAGCTTGAACCCGCCGCGGCCGACGTAACGCTCGGGCGTCGCGACCTCAATCTCCGCCGCATCCTCGGCAAACTCACGGCTCGCCTTGTCCACGACATGTCCGCCGACACGCACCTGCCCCGCCATGATCGCGCGTCGCGCCTTTTCCCGGCTCTCGAAAATGCCGCGCGCGAAAAGAAGCTGGTCGAGTCGTGATTTCAAATTGCGATTTTGGATTTCGGGTTGCGGATTGCGGCGCGCGCAGCGAACAACCATCCGCAATCCGCATTCTGCAATCCGCAATTCCCCAATTTCCGAAATGGCCGACGAAAACCTCCGCGACGCGATCAAGACCATGATGGTCGAAAGCCTCATGCTCAAAGTGACGAAGGAAGAAATCCGCGACGACCAGCCGCTCTTCGGCCCGGAAGGACTCGGCCTCGACTCGATTGACGCGCTCGAACTCGTCGTCGGCATGGAGAAAAAATTCGGCGTGAAAGTGCCAAATTCCGAAGCCGCCAAGCAGGCGCTTGCGACGGTGAATTCGCTGCACGATTACGTCGTGGCAAATCATCCGTAGCCGCCGACGGCAGGAGGCGGGCTGATTCTCTCCCGCGCTCCAAACAATATCAAAGTTCCCCTCTCCTGCCGTCGTCGGCTTCCGCGGGCTACTCCTCATTCACCGCGTCGAAAACTTTTCGCAGCCGGCCGAAATTTCTCCGCTTCGGCTGGAAGACGAGACGCGGCAAGTGCGCGAGTTCCGGCTCGCTCGCTTCCACGGCGAGCGGTCCGCCTTGCAGGAAAGTTCCGCTCGCGAGCACGTCCGCAAAGTCCGTGTTCATCCGCGTGATGAGGGCCTCGGAAAGCGGACGCTCCAGCCGCAGCACGAGCCGCGCGCCGACCCAGCGCGAGCTGTGGTAGTTGCGGTAAAAATTGACGATGTGCTCGACCGCGCACTCGACCGATTCGCAGTGGATGATGAAGTTGAAATCGTCCGGCGAAATGAGTCCCTGCGTGAGCAGATGGCCGCGCAGAAATTCCAGCCACGTCTGCCAGTACGTGCCGCCCGGCTTGTCCACGAGCACGAGCGGGAAGATGCGCGTCTTGCCCGTCTGCATGAGCGTGAGCACCTCGAAGCCCTCGTCCATCGTGCCGAAGCCTCCGGGGAAAAGCGCGACGGCGTGCGTCTCCTTCACGAAGTTCAGCTTCCGCGTGAAAAAATAATTGAAGTTCACCAGCTTCTTGTCGCCGGTGATCGTGGGATTCGCCGACTGCTCGAACGGCAGCCGGATGTTCAGCCCGAAACTGTTCTCCCGCCCCGCCCCGCGCTGCGCCGCGCCCATGATGCCGTCGCCGCCGCCCGTCACGATCATGTAGCCGTGCTCGACCATCGCGCGGCCAAAATGCTCCGCCGCCTTGAACTCGCCCGCATCCTCCGGCGTGCGCGCGCTGCCGAAGACGACCACCTTTTTCCGATCCCGATACGGCGCAAAAACGCGCACGGCGTAGCGCAGTTCCTTCAGCGCGCGGTTGAGCATTTTCAAGTCCGCGACGCTCGTCTGATCGCGGCCCATCTTCAGTGCCGTGACGATCATTTCCTCGATCAGTTCGCGCGGCTTCTCCGTGTGAATTTCGTCCACAAGCGCGCGGATTTTTTCATCAATCTCAGGATTGCCGATCGAGTTGCTGCGAATCGCGCGACCGTTTGCGCCGCCGTTGGGATCTTGCATGGGGAATTTTTTGACTGGCCGCGACGATAGCAGCCCGTACGGAGGGTGCGCGCGTGAAAAATTCGCAGAGTTTGGGTAGGGCGGGTTTGCAACCCGCCGCGCCGGGTATTTTACCCGGCGCATCGGGCGTGGGATGGGCGCCCCTTGGCCACGCCGCGCTTACCGCCCGCCGCCGGGCCGAGTTCAAAACTCGGCCCGGCGGGTTGCACACCCGCCCTACCCACACGCCTCTCTGTCTCGATCTATTTCCGGCTCCGCAGAAACGCGACGAGATCCATGAGCTGCTGTTCGGTGAGCGCCTTGTCGAGGCCCTGCGGCATGAGCGAGGTCGTGAGCATCGTCTTCGCGGTGATCTGCGAATGAGGGATGCGGTGCTCCTGCGCGCCGGCGTCGGCGAAGACGAGCACATCGGGCAGGCTCGCGCGGATGACGCCGATGAAGCTCTGGCCATCCGCCGTTTCGATCGCGTGCGCCTCGTAGTCGCGGGCGAGCGAGTTGCTGGGAAAAAGAATGCTTTCGAGAATGTCGCGCTCGACGCGAATTGCGCCGATCGTGCTGAGATTTGGCCCGACGAGATTTCCGACTTCACCGACGCGATGGCAGGTGCTGCACGCGGCGACTCCGCTCTCGAAAAGCTTTTTGCCTTCTGCAGCGCGGCCTTCCTTCGCGATGCGTGCGGGCAGCGATTCGAGCAGCCGGCGGCGCGCTGCGTCATCGTTCGCGAGAGCCTGGAGCGCGGGCGCGATCTCCGCGTAGAGCGCGGGCGGCGCGTCAGCAAAGATCGCGCGGATGGCGCTTTCCTGCACGCTCGCGAGGGCGAAGGAATTTTTCAGCGCCTGCGCGAATTGCATCGCCGCATCGGTCTTCAGCCACGCGCGGTAGCCCTTGAGGATCTCCGCGAGTTCGAGCGGCCCGAGCGCCGGAATCAGCGGCGGGAGCGCGGACAGTTGCTCCTTCGCGAGCCGCGCGGTCGCGAGCGAGCGTGCGGCTTCGAGGCGCGCGGCAGGCGAGGCGTCGGCGAGTGCGCGCTTGAGCAGGTCGAATGATTCGTCCGGCAGCGGCTTGCTGCGATCGAGCGATGCGGCGAGCGCCTTGAGGCGCAGGCTGAGTGGCTGTTTTGTTTCGTTGGAAAATTCACGCATCGCGGCACGCAGATCGGGCGTGGAAACTTTCGCAGCGGCGGCGAGCACGAGCGAAAGATCGGCGGGCGCGGCGGATGCGAGCGCCTTGCGCAGCGCAGGCGCACTCGTGGGGGACGGCTTGTCGATCGACGCGAGAATGCGCCACGCCGCCCGCTGAGATTCGACATCGGCGCGACCGAGCAACGTGTTGACGACCTCTGCCATCGCAGGCGCGGAGATTCGCCGGGTGACGATGGTTTCGAGCATCGCGAGTTTTGCTTGCGGAATGGAGGGCTGCGCGAGCCAACCCGCGAGATGGGCTGCTGCTTCGGAGGTCCACGCTTCGTGATGGGCGACGATGTCCGCGGCTTTCTGTGCGAGCGCAGCGTCGTTTGCATTGAGCAGTGCGAGCACGCGTTGGCAGCTCGATGATGCGTCGGGCATTTGGTCGAGAATCGTGAGGACGCGCCGTTGAAGCGCGGGCTTCGCGTCGTCGCGCAGGGCGGCGGCGACGGTCTGCGGATCGCCTGCGTTGAGCAGCGCGAACATCGCCTGATGCTCCACCGCGCGATCCACTTCGCCGGTGATGAGCCAGAGCAGCACGCCCGTCGTTTTTGCATCGAGCTTTGGCAGCGCGCCGAGTGCGTGCGCGGCGGCGAGCTGCACGCCCGCATCGTTGCACTCCAGCGCTTTCAACAGCGCGGGCACGGCGTCCGGCGTCGGCTTCATCGCGAGTGCGTTGCCGGCTGCGCGGGCGATGCTCACATCCTTCGAGCCGAGCGCGGCGATGAGTCCCTTTGCGTCCATTTTCCACACGTTCGCGACATTCGCACCCCACGGCTCGCACGTCGCCGGCGCGCCGATTTTCCGGATGCGGTAGATCGCCCCGGCGATGTCCGGCTTCGCCATGAGCGACGACGGGCAGCCGATGCGGAACCACCCGCCCGTGTCCACCACGAGCAGCGAGCCGTCGCGGTCCTCGAGCACGTCGGTGAGATGCACGTCGGGATTCTTGAGCTTCAGGAATTCACGCTCCGTCATCTTGTAGCTCGCGCCGTTGTGATTCTCGCCGTCGCGCACCATTTCCATGCGCGTGAGGCGCTGCGTGTTGAAGTGCGTC
>JBBQJR010000240.1:0-5292 GCA_038326125.1 Chthoniobacterales bacterium | reverse complement strand
GCTAGGAAAGTAGGCGGCAGCCGACGGAACGCTTGCTTCCGGCCGGCAGCCGATGCCCGCCGGCCGCACAGGCTGGAAGCGCTGTGTTCCTCAGCGCACGACGCCGAATTCCGCACGGCGATTTTTCGCCCACGCGCCTTCGTTCGAGCCCGCATCGGCAGGGAGTTCCGCGCCGAAGCTCACCGTCTGCAGGCGCCCGCCGCTCACGCCGAGTCTGATCAGTTCCTCGCGCACCGTGAGCGCGCGGCGCTCGCCGAGACCGCGGTTGTATTCGGGCGTGCCGCGCTCGTCGGTGAAGCCCGCGAGGATGATGCTGTTGCGGCTGCCCCGGCAAAAATCCGCGACGGCCTGCAGCTTCGCCCGCTCGCCCGCGCCGACGGCCGAGCTGTCGAACGCAAAATGCACCGCCGAAAAGCGCGAGCGGTCCACATTCGATCCGAGAAAGGACGCGCCCTCGGTGCGCTCCGGCAGCGCGGTGCCGAGCGCCGTGCCTCGCACGGAATCGCTATCCGAACCGCCGCCGCCGGAGCCCGTCGTGGAGCAGGCTCCGAGGGCGAGGGCGGCGAAAGCGGCGAGGAGGCGGTGGGATTTCATCGCGGGACTGATGCCGCATTTTGCGCCGCGGCGTCGAGGCAAAATCGGCTAGAGAGACGTGAATGTGCCGCGCAGACCGCGCGCAGGATTTCTTGCGACATTCTCCCCGGACCTGCTACGGTGCGGCCTTCAGCCCCAACTGAAACTTCCGGCCCCCCATGTCTGAAATCCCGCAGACGAAACCGCCGCGCCCCATCCCGCGCGGCGTGACGTCCTTGCTTCTGCTCCTCGCGTTTTTCTGCGCGCTGCTGCCCGCCCGTGCCGCGGAAAATCCGCCACCGCCCGCGCTGCGTCCGCGGCTCACCGGCAACAGCATCCTCATCCTCGTCACGCGCAATCCGAGCGACCCTTGGGCCGTCACGGAGGTCGGGGGCATGATCCGATTTTTCCAGGATCAGGTGCCGGCGATCACGCCCGTCGTCGAGTACATGGACTGGCAGGCGCGCGGCGGCGAAGAGCAGGAAAAGCGGCTCGCCGACTACTACGCCGCGAAATACGCGGGGCGGAAAATCCGCGTCGTCCTCGCGCAGGGGCCGCAGGCGCTGCCGTTCCTGCTCAAATTTCGCGACCGTCTTTTTCCTGACGCACAGGGCGTGTTCTGCGGCCTCCGCGCCGCGGAAAAATCCATGACTCCGTGGCTCACGGGCGTGCTCGAGGTGAATGACGCGCCGGGCAGTTTCCGCCTCGCGCGCACGCTGCAGCCGGATCTCCGGCGGCTCGTTATTTTGGAAGATCCCACGAGCTCCGGGCTTGCGCAGCGGCAGAGCCTCCGCGACGCCTGCGCGGCCGATGCGCCGCAGATCCGCGTGGATGTTTTGAAGACGGAAAACGTCCAGCAGCTCTTCGCGGAAATCGAGGCGCTCACGCCGGACACTGCGGTGCTCATGACGCGCGCGCGGCTCGCGCGGCAGTTCATGTCCGACCTGCGCGACCGCTGCCCGGTCCCCATTTACGGACTGCGTTCGCCACTGCATCTGCCGGGAATCCTCGGCGGTTCGCTGCTCGATGGCGACGAGCACGGCGCGGCGGCGGCGGGCCTCGCGCTGCGGCTTTTCCGCGGCGAACGCGCGGACGCGATCCCCGTGGCGGCCGTGCCGCAGCCGCGCCTCGTCGTGCAGTACGATCAGCTGGCGCGCTTCGGCTTTGCCCTCAGCGCGTTGCCCGAGGGCACGGAAGTGCTCGGCCGCCCGCCGGGGATTCTCGAGACGCACGGCCGCATGATGATGCTGGTCGGCGCCGTGCTGGCCGTCCTGCTTGTCGCCATCGTGACGCTCACCTTTTTCCTCCGCCAAAAGCGCGCCGCCGCGAAGGCGCTCGCGCACTCGCTCTCCGCGCTGAACGCGACTTTCGCATCCATCTCCGACGGCGTGCTCGTCGTGGATTTGGACGGCCGCGTGACCAATCTCAACGAGCGTTTCCTGGAACTCTGGGGCGTGCCGCGCGACCTCCCGGATCACGAGCGCGACGACGTGCTGCTGAGCTACGTCCTGCGCCAGCTTCGCGATCCGGGAGCGTTCATCGCGCGCGTGAAAAGCCTCTACGCGCACCCCGCAGAATCCAGTTCGGACCTCGTCGAATTCACCGATGGCCGCATCTTCGAGCGCGACTCGCGGCCGCAGCGCGAAGGCGCGGAAATCGTCGGCCGCGTGTGGTCGTTCCGCGACATCACGCGGCGCGTCGCCGCCGAGCGGGAAAAGCACAATCTCGTCGAGGTCCTCGCGCAGAGCCAGAAAATGGAGGCCATCGGCACGCTCGCCGGCGGCATTGCGCATGATTTCAACAACATCCTCACCGGCGTGATCGGCTACGCGGAACTCGCCCGCGCGCGCCTGCCCGCCACGCATCCTTCCGCCGTGGATCTCGGCGACGTCCTCAGCGCCGGCGAACGCGCGCGCGATCTCGTACGCCGCATCCTCACTTTCAGCCGCAAGCAGAAGCCGGAGAAGCACGCCATCTCGCTGAAGCCCGTGATCAGCGAAGTGCTCAAGCTCCTGCGCGCGACGACTCCGGCCGGGATCGAAATCCACGCCGACTTTTGCGAGGAGACCGACTGCGTGCTCGCCGACGCTGCGCAGATCCACCAGGCCGTGCTGAACCTCGCGACGAACGCCGTCCACGCGATGGGCGGCGGCCCCGGCACGCTGGATGTGCGCCTCGAAAATATTTCCGGCAGCACGCTCCTCGCGCGAGGCGACGCGCGGCTGCTCGCCGGCGAATGGGTGCGCGTGAGCGTGAGCGACACCGGGCACGGCATGGACCCGGCCACGCTGCGCCGCATCTTCGAGCCGTTTTACACGACGAAGCAGCCCGGCGAAGGCACCGGCCTCGGCCTCGCCGTCGTCCACGGCATCGTCACCGCGCACGGCGGCATCGTCACCGTCGAGAGCGTGCCGGGAAAGGGCTCCACCTTCCGCCTCTTCTTCCCGCTCGCGGCCGCGCCCGCGGTCGCGAACGGCCACGAGCCCGCGCCTTCCCCCGCCGTGCCGCGCGGCCACGGCGAGCACATCCTCGTCGTCGAGGACGAGACGCTCGTCGCCGATGTCGCGCGCAGTTTTCTCACCGGCCTCGGCTACCGCGCCACGGTCTGCCTCAGCCCCGAGGAGGCGCTGGAAAAAATGCGCGCGGCCCCATTCCCCTACGCCCTCGTACTCACAGACCTGAGCATGCCGCGCATGACGGGCCTCGATCTCATCCGCCGCATCCACGAGAAAAATGCGCGCATCCCCTGCGTGCTCTGCACCGGCCTCGTCGTCTCCGCTTCGACCGAGCGCGAGGCCACGCAGCTCGGCGTGAGCGATGTCGTCACGAAGCCCTATTCGCGCAACGACCTCGGCCGCGCCCTCGACCGCGCGCTGCACGCGAAAAAACCGGCGTGATTTTTCCCGCGGCTTTGTCGGGCGAAAAACCACGCGCGTCGCGCGAGCTTGCCAAGCAGCGTCCGCAACGTAGGCTCCGCGACCATGTTTCTCCGCCTCCTCCTCGCGCTGGCCTGCGCCGCTGCGCTCGCCACTGCGCAGGAAGCCGCGGTGCTCAGCGAGCAGCCTACGTCATTTTCCGTGTGGCTCGATCTGCACCTCCTCGCGAAAGCCGGCGCCGCGAAACCCGCGCTCCCGATCTGGTTTGAGTCCTTTCAAAATGAGCCCTTCGCCGCGAAGGACGGCGAGCCGCCGCGCACCGTGTACCGCCTGCGCCTGCGCCGCATGCCCTCGCTGCACCGCGAACTTTTGCTGCGCGTTTTTTTCGATGACTTCTCCGGACTCTCGCCCGTGGTCAGCGCGTGGACCGAGAGCGGGCGCGAACTTTTCCGCGCCGCGCCGATGGGCGTCGGCGCGGGACTGCCTTCGAGCGAAAGCACCGTCGTCCCGCTCGATGGCGCGGACTACATTGACCTCACCGTGCCCGGCGACGGCAGCAGCATCCGCGGCGTCTTCGCGAGCTCGCTGAAGGACGCGGCGGTGCGGCAGACGATTGATTTCCAGCCCTCAACGGACGTGCAGGACCCGTTCGGCAATCTCCCCGCCGCGCAGCCCGGCGACGAGGACACGAAACTTTTTGGCCGCGTGAAAGCGACCGTGGACACCGGCGTCGTCCGCCTCACGCGCAAGGACGACAGCACGGCGCAATGGCAGTTCGAACTCACCGCGCAGCCGCTCACCGCCGTCGTCACTTTTGAAGTGCTGAACGCCGACCTCGCCGCGCCGCCGATCGTCTCCGCGAACGACGGCCCCGGCGGCTTCGCGAGCGTCCACTGGCCGGACCTTTCCGACCCCGGCTTCCGCGGCGAATCGCGCCCGCTCGAGCCCGCGATGCGCTTCCAGTTCACCGGCTGGGTGCGCGCGCAATTCGTCATCCCCGGCAACCTGCTGCACTCCGGCGTGAACGCCGTGAACATCGGCCTCGGCGACGACAGCGGGAGCATCGCGGTGCGCAACGTCGAGTTGCAACTGAAGCACAATTGGCGACATTTCGACTACATCCTCACCCCTGCCAGCAAATGAAAACTCTCCGCCGAAAATCGCCCGCCGCTGGCTTCACGCTCATCGAAATCCTGCTCGTGATCATCATCGTCATCGCACTCATGGCCGTGCTCCTGCCGAACGTGCGCACCGCGATGACCGATTCAAAAAAAGGCACCGCCGAGATGTATGTGAACAAAATCTCCGGCGACCTCGCGCTCTACGAAGCGACAAATGGCTATCCGCCAAGCACCTCGCAGGGTCTCACCGCCCTAGTCGCGAAACCGGCGGGCGAACCGATCCCGCGCAAGTGGAGCCAGCGCGAGGAGAAGCTGGAGCCCGATCCGTGGGGCATGGAGTACAAATACGAATACCCCGGGAAGCACAACAAGACCGGCTTCGACATTTACAGCAGCGGCCCGGACCGCCAGCCCGGCACGGACGACGACATCGGAAACTGGAGCAACTAACGCCCCGGCGCGGGGCGCGGGGTGGGAACCGATGCGATGAAACACGAGGCGCGAGTCTGCGGAATTGCACGACGTGCCGCGCTGCAGCGAATTTTCGCCACGCTCTTTCTCGCGCCGATCCTCGCGCTTTTTCCCGATCGGCTGGTGGCGCAGAGTGAAATGAAGCGGCAGCCGGTCGAATCCTCCGTGCTCGCATCCGTCGGCTACGATGCGTCGAAGCGGCTGCTGGAAATCGAATTCCACTCCGGCGCGATTTACCGCTACTCCGAGGT
>JBBQJR010000239.1:0-5317 GCA_038326125.1 Chthoniobacterales bacterium | reverse complement strand
GTTTTCCACGAAGCGGCAGCCCTCATTTTGTGATCGTAGGAAACGACCATGAATAGACAGGTGGGAAGCGTCCGGCAGGACGCGATGTCTTTCGCTGTAAACGGGCCTGTAGCTCAACGGTTAGAGCAGGGGACTCATAATCCCTTGGTTCCGGGTTCGAATCCCGGCGGGCCCACTGCGCACGGCATTTTCGAATTTCGAGCGACAGCGGCGGATTGCGGATTGCGGATCGCGGATTGCGGATTTGAAATGGGGCGGTGAATCCAAGTCCGTTGGGAAAAATCGCCATCGTCGGCTCAGGTGCGGTGGGGGGCTACTATGGCGGGATGCTCGCGCACTCGGGGCATGATGTGCATTTCCTGATGCGCGCGGATCTCGAAACGGTGCGGCGTGACGGGCTGGTGATTTTGACAAAGGGCCGCGAGGTGCGGCTGCCGCGCGTGCAGTGCGCGGGGACGACGGCGGAAATCGGGCCGGTGGACTTGGTGATCATCGCGGTGAAGGCGACGGCGAATCGTGAGTCGGAGCGGCTGCTGCCGCCGCTCATCGGTGAGCACACGGCGCTGCTGACTTTGCAAAACGGGCTCGGGAATGAAGCGTTTTTCGGCGAACGCTGGGGGGCGCAGCGGGTGATGGGTGCGCTGTGCTTTGTGTGCATCAACCGCACTGCGCCGGGCGTCATCCGGCATCTCGATCACGGGACGATTTCGATCGGGGAATACTGCCGACCCGTTTCTGCGCGCGTGCGCTCGCTGGTGGAGGCGTTCAATGCGGTGGAGGTGCAGGCAAATGCGGTGGATGATCTGGAGGGCGAGCGCTGGCGGAAGCTGCTGTGGAATATTCCGTTCAACGGCCTCTCGATCGTCGCGGGCGCGAATGTCGCGGAGGTGCTCGCAGACGCGGGCCTGCGCACGCTGGCGCGTTCGCTGATGGACGAGTTGCTCGACGCTGCGCGGCGGCTCGGGCACGGGATTCCAGATTCTTTTGCCGACTGGCAGGTCGAGCGCAGCGATTCGATGGGGCCGTACCGGCCGTCTTCGATGATTGATTTTGAAATGGGACAACCGGTCGAGGTGGACGCGATCTGGGGCGAGCCGCTACGGCAAGGTCTCGCGGCGGGTGCGAAGATGCCGAAACTGGAATTGCTGCACGCGGTCATCCGCCACGCGACCGAGCGGCATGCGCGCGCGTAGAAGCGGCGACTTTCAAAGTCGCCGCGCTCGGTTGCGACGGAGGCACCCATTTTCCAACCGACGGAAAATTTTTCCGGAGTGCGTTGCGGCGAGCCGGGAGCCGCCGCTCCTACGCTGCGCTGCGGCGACTGGGAGCGTCGCTCGCGTTGCGCGAGGCGTGAACGTCGGGTAGTGATCGCGTCGTGCCGCCGCAGATCATCGTCTCCATTCGCAATCTCTCGAAGGTGTACCGCCAGGGCGAAATGGAAATCGCGGCGCTGGATGACGTGAGCCTCGACATCGCGCGGGGCGAATTTTTGTCGCTCATGGGCCCGTCGGGCTCGGGCAAGAGCACGCTGCTGCACATCATTGCCGGCGTGGATCGGCCAACCTCCGGGCACTGCCATGTCGAGGGCGTGGAGGTCACTTCGCTAAACGAATCCGAGCTCGCGGACTGGCGAAATCAGAATGTGGGCTTCGTGTTTCAGAGTTTCAATTTGATCCCGGTGCTCACGGCTTTTGAAAATGTGGAGCTGCCGCTGCTCCTCATGAATCTGTCCTCGGCACAGCGGCGCGAACTCGTGAACACGGCGCTGGAACTCGTGGGCATCGCCGACCGGCGCAAGCACCTGCCGAAGCAGATGTCCGGCGGGCAGGAGCAGCGCGTGGCGATCGCGCGCGCCATCGCGACGGACCCGCGCCTCATCGTCGCGGATGAGCCGACGGGAAATCTCGACAGCGCGAGCGCGGACACGGTGCTGGAGATTTTGCAGACGCTGAGCGGGCAGGGGGGGAAGACGGTGATCATGGTCACGCATGATCCGCGCGCGGCGTCGCACGGCTCGCGCACGATCCACCTCGAGAAAGGAAAGCTGCTGCCGTGAGAGCGTGGCGGAAAAATGCGTCACGCAAAGACGCAAAGGCGCAAAACGGCGAAATTTGCAGTGACGGTCTTGGCGTCTTGGCGGCGGCGCATGATCCTGCCTTCAGGTTGATTTCAGAATCTCTGAGCGTGCGTTTAGGGAGTTCGACGAACGGGTCTGGTGAACCGCAAATTTCGCGGATGAATTCGCATAAAAATCTGCGTTCATCTGCGTCCATCTGCGGTTCCGGCACTGGGTTTGCGGCGTGAAGAAAGCGCGCCCATGAGCATTCCCGGTTTTGTTTTCCGCAATGCGCTCCGCAACAAGCGGCGGCTGCTGCTCAGCGTGCTGAGCGCGGCGGTGAGCCTTTTTCTCCTCGTGACGCTGATGGTGCTGCTGCGCGAACTCACGCAGCCGCCGACGGACGCGGACGCCGCGCTGCGCGTCGCGGTGCGTAACAAACTTTCGCTGATGAGCCTGCTGCCGCAACGGCAGCGTTTTCGCATCGAGCAAATTCCGGGTGTCGAGGTGCTCACGCCGTTCGTGTGGTTTGGCGGCAAGACGGAGGCGGACGGCGCAATTCGATTCGGCACTTTCGCCATCGAGCCGGAGAAATTGCGGCGGCTGCTGCCGGAGATACACGGCGACGAAGCGCAGTTTCAGGCGTGGCAAAAGGATCGCGCGAGCTGCATCGTGGGGCGGGACACGGCGCAGCAGTACGGCTACAAAATGGGCGACCGTTTCACGCTCGTGAGCGGCATTTTCCCCGGCAAAATCGAGTTGCGCGTCGCGGGGATTTACTGGGGCACGGTGGACGATCGGAACCTTTTCTTTCACCACAAATACCTCGACGAAGTGATGCATGGCTGGGGGCAAACCGGCATGTGGTGGATCCGCGTGGCCTCCACCGCAGTGATGCCGCAGGTGATTGCGGAGATTGAAGCGAAGTTCGCGAACTCAGCAAACGAGGTGCGCGCGGAAAGTGAGCGCGCATTTCAAGCGGCGTTCGTCTCAATGTGGGGCGGGATCAAATTTTTGATCGGCAGCATCAGCGGCTTCGTGCTGCTCACGCTCGTGATGGTGACGGCGAGCACGATGAGCATGGCGGTGCGTGAACGGTTCCGCGAACTCGCGATCCTGAAGGCGCTCGGTTTTCGTCGGCGCGATCTTTTTGCGCTCATCCTCGCGGAAAGTTTCGGTCTCGCGGCGCTGGGCGCGCTGCTCGGCGCGGGCGGTGCGTGGCTGCTCTACTCGGGCATGGATGTGCCGAAGGCGACGCACGGGATTTTCGTTTCGTTCGAGGTCACGCCGCAAATGCTCGGCACGGCGGCACTCGTGGCGTCGCTGCTCGGTCTCATCTCGTGCATCGCGCCCGCGATCGCCGTGGCAAAAATGAGTGTGACCGAGGGACTGCGGACGCTGGACTGAACGCGGACGGTGAACTCAAAACGCAGAACCGCGGCGATTTTTAGAATGTGTGGACGAAGAGTCCGGAGCGCAGTTTCGGCTCAAACCAAGTGCTTTTCGGCGGCATGATCTGGCCGGCGTCCGCGATGTCCATGAGCTGCTGCACGGTGGTCGGGAACATCGAAAATGCGACGGCGGCTTTTCCGCTGTCCACGAGTTTTACTAGCTCGCCGGGGCCGCGGATGCCGCCAATGAAATCAATGCGCTTGCTCGTGCGCGGGTCATCTATGCCGAGCACGGGCGCGAGCAGGCGCTGCTGCAGTCCTTCGACATCGAGCCGCGAAATGGGATCCGCATCGGCCGTGTGCTGCCAGCCGAGGGCGCACCATTGGCCGTCGAGATACATGCGGATGTCGCCGGGTTTTGTCGGCGTCGCCGTGCTGCCGGGGGTGAGGGTAAATTCCTTCTTCACCGCGTCGAGAAACTGCGCGGAGGTGAGGCCGTTAAGGTCTTTCACCGCGCGGTTGTACGGCAGGATCTGGAGCTGGCTCTCGGGAAAAAGCACGCAGAGGAACCAGTCCGAATCCGCGGTCGCCTCGCCGCGCGCGCGCAGTTCGAGGCCGACGCGCGCGGCGCTCGCGGTGCGGTGATGGCCGTCCGCGACGTAGGCGGTCGGCAATTTTCCAAACTCGGAAACGAGCGCGGCGATGACGTCCGGCGCGGTGATTTTCCAGACGGTGTGCCGGATGCCATCCGGCGCGGTGAAATCGTTCACGGGCGGCCGCGCGATCTCCTGCGAGACGATGGCGTCAATTTTCGCGGAATCGCGATACGTGAGGAACACCGGGCCGGTGTCGGCGCGCAGCGTGCCGATGAGTTTCGTGCGGTCGTCCTCCTTGTCCTGCCGCGTGCGCTCGTGTTTTTTGATGATGTCGCGCGCGAGCGGATTTTCGACGCGCTCGTGAACGTAGTCATCCACATGGCACACGGCGGCGAGATCGGTCTGCACATGCGCACCCATGCGCTGCTGGTAAAGCCAGACGGCGGGCGCGCTCTCGCGGCGCAGCGCACCGATGGATTGCAAGCGGGCGAAGTTTTCTTTCGCGCGCGCATACACGGCGTCGGAGTACGGATTGGTGTCGGCAGGAAGTTCCAGTTCAGCGCGATCCACGCGGAGCAAGGTGTTCGGTTTTCCCTCGGCGAGAACGCGCGCCTCGTCGGCGTTCAGCACGTCGTACGGCACGCAGGCGATGTCGGCGACTTGGGCAGGATCGGGCACGAGGCCGCGGAAAGCACGGATGCGAAGCATAGGGGCGCGCGTGGTAGCGGGGCGGGGGCGCGGGTGCAAGTGCGATGCGCTGGATGCAGCACTTTTTGGAACCACGAAGGGACACGAATGCGCACGAATGCGGAGGGGGAGGAAACTCTGATGAAATGCCGGAGGTGCCGCCTCGTGGGCAGCGGCATCCTTTTGCGGGTTCGTGTCGGCGGCCAGGGCAATCGCCTTAAAAACACGAAGGGAGATCCATGGAGGAAAGGCCGCTGCGAGGGCCTCAACTTCTAACATTTAACATTTAACGCCAAACGCCAAACGCCTAATGCCCAATTCACTGACCTCTCAGCTCCTTGGAATCGGATTCCGGCGTTTGGTGTTAGAAGTTAAGAGTTAGACGTTAGACGTTAGACGTTTAGCTCGCTGCAGGCGCCTCCCGCCACCCTGAAGTTTCACGCTTTGAACCGACGGACAGTTGACGCGGTTGCCTTGGTGTCGGTTCGTGGTTCCGGGACGCGGCGTTTTTCGATGGAAAGAAAAAGGCGCACCGGTGAGGGTGCGCCCTTTGCTGAATTTTTTCGGAGGCCCGGTCAGTTCACGTA
>JBBQJR010000238.1:0-5353 GCA_038326125.1 Chthoniobacterales bacterium | reverse complement strand
GCGCAAAGGCTCGGACTCGGAGTCCACCAGCCAAATCGGACTCGATGACGTGCGCGCGATGCAGTACGCGGCCGAAATCGCGCGCGACGAAAAGGGGCGCCCGCTGATTTCTGCGGACGCACTCGTCACGGCGTATCTCCCCCGCACCGGCGGTGCGGAGGGCGGCGCAAATGTGATTTTTCGCGGCATCTCGCCGAACGGCGCGACGCTTCGGCCGCAGGTGAAGCTCGTCGCAGGTCGCTGGTTTGTGCCGGGCAAGCGCGAGGCGGTCGCGAGCGTCCGGCTCACGCGGAGATTCGGCGGGATGAAGGTCGGCGACGAGATCCGGCTCGGCTCGCGCACGCTCCGCATCGTCGGCCATTTCGATGCGGGCGGCAGTGCATATGACTCCGAGGCGTGGCTGGATGCGGACGAGGCGCGCGCGCTTTTCAACCGCGCGAATTTCGCCAGCGTGCTCCTCCGCCCCGTGGATGCGGCCGCGGGCGCGCGGCTGAAGCAGCGGCTGGAAAGTGATCCCCGCCTCACCATGCGCGTCGTCGCGGAAACGGAATATTACGCGCAGCAGACGAAGACCGCGGGGCCGATTCGCTTCGGCGGAAATGTGATCGCGGTGGTGATGTCCATCGGCGCGGTGCTCGCTGCGATGAATACGATGTACGCGAGCGTCGGCGCGCGAACGCGCGAAATCGGGACGCTGCGCGTGCTCGGATTTCGGCGACGCTCGGTCGTCACGGCGATCCTGATCGAGGGTGCGTGCCTCGCATTTATCGGCGGGCTCGTCGGCGGCGCGGGCTCGCTCGTCGTAAATGGCTACAAGACCGGCACGATGAATTTTCAGACGTTCAGCGAGTCCGTTTTCGAGCTCACCGTCACCCCGCCGATCTTCGCGAAAGGTCTCATCTTCGCCGCGCTCGTCGGTCTCGTCGGCGCGCTGCTGCCGGCGCTGCGCGCGTCGCGGCTGCCGGTGATCGAGGCGTTGAAGGCAGTCTGAAGCGCGCTACACTGCGCGTCCATGGACGCCGCAAAATTGCAGACGATTCAAATTTCGGAAACGAGCCGGCAGCGTTCGCAGGGCTCGTTTCGCTTCATCCTCCTCGGCGTGATCGCGGTGACCGGCATCGCGCTCTACGTCGCAAAACCGTGGGCGAAAGATTCGCGCACGAGCGTGGGCAAAGCCGCGCAGCCCGACGCGAAAACTTCGCAGCCCGCCGTGCCCGCGCCGGCGACGAAACCGGCGAAAGCCGGCGACGCGGTGCTCACGGTGAGCGGCTACATCATCAACCGCGAGCGCATCGAACTGAGCCCGCGCGCGATGAACGAGGTGAAATGGATCGGCGTGAAAAAGGGCGACCTCGTGAAGAAGAATGAGGTCGTCGTCCGGCTCGACGACTCGGAGCAGCAGGCGCGCCTTTTGGAAATCGAGGGCCAGATTGCCGTCGCGCGCGTCGCGGTGGAGCGCGCGAAGCTCCACTTTGACCGCGTGAAAAAATTGCGCGCCACGCAGAACGAAACCGTCGAGCGCGAGGACGAGGCCCGGCTCGGCATCGCCTCCGCCGAGGCGCAGGTGAAACAGCTCGATGGCACGCGCGCGATGGCGCAGGTGTGGCTCGAGTGGACGGTGATCCGCTCGCCGATTGACGGCGTGGTGCTCGAAAAACTTTCGCACCCCGGCGAGCTCGTGACGCCGCAAACTTTCGGCGGCACCGGCACGCACGGACCGAGCAGCGCGCTGCTCTCACTCGCCGATCCGAACGACCTGCAGGTTGAGGTGGACATCAGTGAATCCGATCTCCCGAAAATCTCGATGAAGCAGCGCTGCCGCGTGAGCCCCGAGGCGTGGCCGGAAAAAGTGTACACGGGCAGCGTCATCGAGATCGCGCCCGAGGCGAGCCGGCAAAAAGGCACGCTGCAGGTGAAGGTGCAGATCGAAAAACCCGATCGCTTCCTCACGCCGGAACTGAGCGCCAAAGTCGAATTCCTCAAGGGCGGCTAGAGCGCCGCGCAGACGCGACGAGCGCGAGGCCGAGCAAAGTCGCGACGGCACACACGACGGCGAAAACCTCGCCGTGCCGCGTGTAAAATGTCTCGGGCAGCGCGAGCGGCACTCTGATTTCCCGCGTCGCCGCGCCCGCGGTGAACGGCGCCAGCCAGCGGTCCACGCGACCGACGCTGTCCACGGATGCGGTGATGCCGTTGTTCGTGCAGCGCACCATCGGGCGGTGGTTTTCGACCGCGCGAAAAACGGCGTCGTAGAGCTGCTGATCGAGTTCCGCCGTCGGTCCGAACCAGCCGTCGTTCGTGAGATTCACGAGCAGGTGCGCGCCGAGTTGCACCTGTCGGCGCGTGACGTCGCCGCGCGTGTCCTCGAAGCAAATCAGCGGCGCGATTTTCAGCGGCGGTTTCACGAGCGAGAAAATACCGGGCACTTTTCCCGCCTTGAAATCGCCCGAGACGAGATTGCCGAACAGGCCGCCGAGGAGCGGGCGCAACGGCAGGTATTCGCCGAAGGGCACGAGCTGCTGCTTGTCGTAAATTTGGATCTCCTTTTTCCCCGCGAGCAGGAACGCGGCGCTGTTGTAGTCATCGCCCACGGCGCTGCGGTTCATGTCGTCGGTGCCCGCGATCATCGCGGGGACCAGCGCGGCGCGTTCGAGCATGAAGGCGAGCGTGTCCTTGTCGCCGAAAATTCCGCCCGGCACGGACGCCTCCGGCCACAGCAGCAAATCGGGCGCGGTCGCCGCGGCCGCGTCGCTCAGCAGCCGCATCTGCTCGAAGGTTTCCTCGGAAAGCGGGTTCTCGTTTTTCTCGCGCTGCGGAATGTTCGGCTGCACCGCGGCGACCTTGAGCAGCGCGAAATTTTCCGGAGCCTGCTGCGCGCGGATGAGTACCCGCACGCCGTAGCCGAAGACGAGCACGACGAGACCCGCGGTGACGGCAAAATCAAAATGCGGCCGCAGCCGGGTGCGGCCGATTTCCGCACGCACGCGGAGCACGGTGATGAGCAGAATCGCGTTGCACATCACGAGGAGGAAAGTGGGGCCCGCGACGCCCGTGATGTCCGCGATTTGGATCATCGGCAAATCGGCGTGCAGCGCGAGGCCGAGCCGGTTCCAGCCAAAGCCCGAGAGCATCCAGCCGCGCGCCCACTCGAGCGCGGTCCACGACGCGGCGCAGAAGGCGGCAATGCCTAAATTTCGCGACGACTGCAGGAGGAGCGGACGCTCGAATTTCGCGAGCGGATCGGGCGGCGGCAGCGGACGGAAATGCGCGCCCGCGATCCAGCCGGCGAGCCACGCCCAAGTCGCGGGATAGAGCGCGAGATACGTCGCAAAAAGCAGCGGCAGGCCTTTGATGATGGGAGCGTTAAACAGCGGCGCAAGCTCCGCAAACCACGAGAACGTCGTCGTGAAAAACACCAGTCCCGCGAGGTAGCCGAGCGTGAAATTCCGCAGCCCGCGCCGCTTCCCGCCCTGCGGAATCCACACCGCCATGAGCAGCGGAATGAGCGCGACGAACGCGAGCCCGCCGACATCCGCCGGCGGAAAAGTGAGGGTGAGCAGCACGCCGCTGAGCAGCGCCGCGAGCCACGGCCACGAGCGTGCGATGCGCGATGGGCGGGCGGGCGGGGTTCGGTTCGTCACCGCGCCGAGATGCCGTGCGATGGTGCGCGCTGCCAAGTTTCTTTCTCCGCGGAACGCGATCCCGCGCCGCAGACTGGGCGCTTTCCCGGCCGCTATTCGCGGCGCACGCGCTTGCTCTTTTTCTGCTGCGGCTTGTCGTCGAGCGCTTCCTTCAGATCTTTCGCGTAGCCGGTGTTCACGCGGAAATTCACGTCCGCCAATTCCTTCGCGTTGTAAAACGAACTCGAGTCCGCCTCCACGAAGCCCTGCATGATCAGCCCGCGCACGGCATCGATCAGTTCCGCCACGTCCAAGTCCTGACAGCGCGTCATCAAAGTGTCGCCGTCCACCTCGCCGCTGCCGACGCCGATGGCTTTGACGACCGAGACTTCTGCTCCGTCGAGTTGAATTTCGCGTCCCATAGTTGATGTGATGTTCCGCTCCTGACTTAGCGACTCCCGCGCCAGATGCCGAAATTTTACAGCCGCTGTTTCACGTCGGCCTGAATCCACTCCCAGAGCGCCTCGAGCGACGCGCGCGCCTCGCGCTTCACGCCAGCGAGTTCCTTCGCGCTGAAGCGCGCGCCCTTCGGATCGCGGCGGACGAACAGGTAGAATTTGATCTTCGGCTCCGTGCCCGACGGGCGCACGGCCACGCGACGGCCATCGGCGAGATCGAAAATCACCATCTTCTCGCGGGGAATGGTGTCGCCTTCCACATCGGTGAAAGTCTTCGCCATGAAGTCGCGCACCGCGGTGAGTTTCGCGCCGTCCATCATCTTCGGCGCGGTCTTCGCGTAGCTCGCGGCGAGCTTCGCGATCTTCGCCGCACCGTCCGCGCCCTCAAAAGTCAGCGTGCCATTTTTCTCCCAGTAAAAACCGTACTCCGCGTAAATCTCGTCGAGCAACTGATCGACCGTGAGCCCGCGCGATTTCGCCCACGCGGCGACTTCGGCGAAGAGAATCACGGCGGCGTTGCCGTCCTTGTCGCGGACAAAATCATGCGCGCTGTAGCCGTAACTTTCCTCGCCACCGGCGACGTAATACGTCGAGTGCTTCAGCCGCAGCGCACGCGTTTCCGACTCGTCCATCGTGCGATAATTCGCGCGCGCCGCCGCGGGGATCGCCGCCTCATACTTACCGAGTTTTTCGCCGATGTATTTGAAACCCGTGAGCGTCTCGACGCACCGCAGCCCGTGTTTCGCCGCGATGGCCTTTTGCAGATCGGTCGTCACGAAGGTCTTGATGATCGCGCAATTCGCCGCGTTCGCCGGGGTGATGACGCCGAGATCGATCAGCTTGCGCACGCGGTAGGCGGCGATGAGCGAGCCGATCTGGTTGCCCGAGAGCAGTTCCATTTTCCCCTCCGCATTCCGAATCGCGACGCCCATGCGATCGCAGTCCGGGTCGGTCGCCATCACGACATCCGCGGATTCCTTTTCCGCGAGCGCGATGGCCATCGCGAGCGCCTCGGCATTCTCGGGGTTCGGCGATTTCACCGTGGGGAAACGCGCGTCGAACTGATCCTGCTCCGGCACGACGGTGAAGCGGAAGCCGAGCTTCTTCAGCATCGGTTTCGTGATCACGCCGCCCGTGCCGTGGATGCTCGTGAAGACAATCTTCAGCCCGCTCGCGGCCTTCACCATTTCCGGGTCGAGCACGAGTGTCTGCAGCCGCGCCATGTAGGCGTCGTCAATCTCCTTCCCGAGCGCGATGCGCTTGCCGCGCTGCGCC
>JBBQJR010000237.1:0-5423 GCA_038326125.1 Chthoniobacterales bacterium | reverse complement strand
CGTGCAGCTCATGGTGCTCGTGCTCGTGATGCACACCGCGGGCCTCGTCGCGCGCTTCCTGATCGAGGGCCGCCCGCCGGTCACGACGCTCTACACGTCCGCGATTTTCATCGGCTGGGCCGCGGCGATTTTCGGACTGCTTTTTGAAAAAATTTACCCGTACGCCATCGGCGTCGTCGTCGCCGCGGCGCTGGAATTCGGCGCGCTCTTCATCGCGCACTACCTGCACATTCAGGACGGCGCGACTTTCAAAGTGCTGCAGCCGGTGCTCGACACGAACTTCTGGCTCGCGACGCACGTCGTCATGGTCACGCTCGGCTACACCGCGACTTTTTTCGGCGGTTTCATCGCCATCATTTACATCGTCCGCGCCGCGTTCGGCGGGAATCTCACGCCCGATCTCGCGAAGACGCTCTCGCGGATGGTCTATGCGGTCATCTGTTTTGCGACGCTGTTCAGCTTTGTCGGCACGGTGCTCGGCGGGCTGTGGGCGGATCAAAGCTGGGGCCGATTCTGGGGCTGGGACGTGAAGGAAAATGGCGCGCTCATGATCGTGCTCTGGAACGCGATCCTGCTCCACGCGCGCTGGGGCGGCGTGCTGCGCGAGCGCGGGCTGATGTGCTGCGCGGTCTTTGGCAATGTCGTCACCGCGTGGTCGTGGTTCGGCGTGAACAATCTCGGCATCGGCAAGCACAGCTACGGCTTCACGAGCGGCGTGATGATCGCGCTCGCGATCTTCGTCGCGTCGCAGTGCGCGCTCATCGTCAGTGCGTGGATCTTCTGTGGTCCGAGCGTCACCGGCGGAAAAGCGAAGGCGAAACTGGAACCGCAGCCCGCGTGACGGAACACAGGCATCCTTGCCTGTGCGGCCAGCGGGCTTCCAGCCTGCAGGGCCATCCGGCAGGCTGGAAGCCCGCTGGCCGCACAGCCTGGAAGGCTGTGTTCCGCGATCAGCGCTGCGAAATGGTCGCGGCACTTGACCGCGCGGCGCTTGCTGCTACCGACGACGCCCCATGTCCGATCTGATCAACGAATCGAATTTTCTCCCCGTCGAAGTCACGCGCGACAACGTGCTCGCCGATCCGTCCGGCAATCCATTCAAGCTCGTGGTGGATCCCGTGATGCGGATCAAGCTGCGGCGCGCGCTGTTTGATCTGATCGAAAATCACGACGAGGAACTCGCGAATTACGTGAGCGACGGCCTGCTCGCGCTGGAGAGCTACAAGGAGTACATCGAAATTTTCGCGAAGAGCCTCCGCGACAGCATGGCGACACGCGAGGGCGTGGCGTATCTCCTGCAGGCATCCGGTTTCCACGTGCATCCCGAGACGATCAATCTCGACCCGGAGACGCGCTGGAAAATCCACCGCTGAAGCGCGGAATGCAGGCGGGGTTTTTTCAACCTCGCGCGGCAGATGGGCAGCGGCGGCGGGATGGCGCGGAGCGTAGGCGCGCTCGGGAGAGCGCGCGGACGTGGGCTTCCGCCCACGCCTACGATCCCACCGCCTCCCAGCCCGCGCCCGCCCGAGATTTCGGAGATGCGAAGACAACGGGAATTTTTGCATCCGCCGCGCCGTGTACGCGCGTTCCGCCACTGCTCATCTTCCCGCTCGCCAACGGTCTTTCCGTCGGCAAATTTCCCGCACACTTTTCCGCCATGAAACGCCCCCGCCTCACCTCACTCCGCACGCGCACTTTCATCGTCGCCGCCGCCGCGCTCGCCGCCGGCTCGCTCGCGTGGGCGCTGCATCCGAAAAGCGCGGGGCCGGAGCAGTTCGAGATCAAATTCAAACTGCCGCCGCCGAAGCCGCTCTCGGCGGAGGAGGAACTAAAGACGTTCAAATTGCCGAAGGGTTTTCACGCGGAACTCGTCGCCGCAGAGCCGATGGTGGATACGCCCGTTGCGCAGAGTTGGGATGAAAAGGGCCGCCTTTTTGTCTGCGAAATGCGGCCCTACATGCACGATGTCGAAGGCGCGGGAGAGGATCAGCCGACCGGCCGCATCGTCATGCTCGAGGACACGGACGGCGACGGGAAAATGGACAAGCGCACCGTTTTCGCCGACGGCCTCATTTTGCCGCGCGCGATCCTGTGCGTGAACGGCGGAGTGCTCGTCGCGGAGCCGCCGGTGCTGTGGTTTATGAAAGACACGAAGGGCACGGGCGTGGCCGACGTGAAGGAGCAGGTGGACGGCGCGTATGGCTCGCGCACGGGGCAGCCGGAGCACATGGCGAACTCGCCGACGCGCTTTCTCGACAACTGGATTTACTCCGCGAACCACGGCATCCGCTACAAGCTGAGGGACGGAAAATGGATCTCCGAAGGCACCGGCAGCCGCGGCCAGTGGGGCATGACGCAGGACGACTACGGGCGTCCGTTCTACAATTTCAACTCGGACTTTCTCCGCGCGAATTTCGTCCCCGAGACGCTCTACAAACGGAACCCGAATTTCCCCGCGAGCGCGGGCGCAGGCGTGCAGATTTTGAAAGACCAGACGTGCTGGCCCTCGCACCCGACGCCCGGCGTGAACCGCGGTTACGAGCCGAAGCAGCTCCGCGACGACGGCACGCTCGCGACCTGCACCGCGACGTGCGGCGCGGGCGTTTATCGCGGCGGACTTTTCCCGAAGGAATTTGCGGGAAATGTTTTCATCCCCGAGCCCGCGGGGAATCTCGTGAAGCGCGTCATCATCGAGGAGAAGGACGCGGTGCTCACGGCGAAAAATGCGTACGGCGATCACACGGAATTCATGACCTCGACCGATGAACGCTTCCGCCCCGTGAACGCCTACACCGGGCCGGACGGCGCACTCTACATCACGGACATGTATCGCGGCGTGATCCAGCACAAGGGCTTCCTCACGCACTACCTCATCGCGAACATTTTGGATCGCAAACTCGAGCAGCCGATCAACCAGGGGCGCATCTGGCGCATCGTGCCGGACGGCGCGAAGCCGCAGCTCGTGAAGCTGCCCGACGAGAGCGCGAAGATCGTCGATTTTCTCGGGCACAAAAATGGCGTCGTGCGCGACGCGGCGCAGCGCGTGCTCGTGGAGAAAAAGGATGCCGCCGTCGCGCCCGCGGTCGCGAAAATCGCGACGGGCAGCCAGAACCCGCTCGCGAAAATCCATGCGCTCTGGACGCTCGAAGGCATGGCCGCGCTCACGCCGGAAGAGCTCACGGCCTGCCTGCACGACAATGATGCGAAGGTGCGCGCCACCGCGGTGCGCGTCGCGGACCGGACGCTCGCGTCGGAACTCGCGAAGCTCGTGAACGACCCGTCGGTGGATGTGCAGATCGCGCTCGCATTTTCACTGAGCGCATTTCCCGAGGGACAGGATGCGACCATCGCGCTCGCGCGCCGCGCGGGCACGAATCCGCTCGTGCGCGAGGCGATCCTCTCCGGTCTGCGTGGTCGCGAACTCGATGTGCTCGAAACGATAATCGCGAGCACGGACAAGCTCGCGCCCGCGGAAATTCTCGGCGCACTTTCCCAAGCCGTGATGAACGAGCGTCGTTCGGCACATGTTAAAAAATTGCTCGCGCTCATCGCCGCGCAGCCCGCGAACAGTCCAAATCAGGTCGCGATGCTCGAAGGTGCGGCGGGCAAAAATGCGCCGAAGGGCGCGCCGAAATTCAAGCTGCTCTACCTCGATTCGGAGTCCGCCGAGATCGCTGCGCTGGCGAAAAATGCGAACGCAAAAATGAAGCCGCTCGTCGCCGCGGTGGATGCGCGCGTCGCGTGGCCGAACAAGCCGGGCGTGCCGCCGCCGCCGGTGATTATTCCGCTCACCGCCGACCAGCAGAAACTTTTCGAGACGGGCCGCACGGTTTATTCCACGCTCTGCACTGCCTGCCACCAGCCGACCGGCACGGGCATGGAAGGACTCGCGCCTGCGCTCGTGGACAGCGACTGGGTGCTCGGCGCGCCGGACGTTTTGCCGCGCATCATCATTCACGGACTGAGCGGGCCGATCAAAGTCAACGGGCAGGCCTGGAGCCTCGAGATGCCGCCGCTCGGCCCCGCGCTGAGCGATGAGCAAATCGCCGGCGTGCTTACTTACATCCGCCGCGAGTGGGAGCACAACGGCTCGCCCATCAGCATCGAGGCAGTCACGAAAATCCGCGCGCAGCACAAGGATCGCACGAAGGCGTGGAGCGAGGCGGAATTGAAAATCCCCGCCGGAAAATCCGCGGCGGACAAATCGAAGTCTGCGGCGAAGCTGACGAATTAGTCGCGCTCGGAGGATCAGGATGGTCTGATGCTCGGCGGTGCTCAGCCCGGACTGAGCAAAAACTTGGAGAAATCCAAACGCCGGATTTGAGACGGTGCGCTCTTCACCCGGACCTACAGCCGCAGCGCACGAATCAGATCGCCGTCAATCCTCGTCGAGGAACCGAGGCCGTGCTCGCGCCGGAAATTGCGGACGGCCGCACGCGTTCCGGGGCCCGCATCGCCATCTGTCGGACCCGCGTAATATCCGCGATTTTTCAGCGCCCGCTGCACTTGCACGACCGACGAGTCCGAAGTGACCACTGCCCCACGAACGTAACGTCGCCGCACCGTCGGCGGTTCCTCTCCGCGCAGCGCGATGCGACCGAGCGCGGCCGGATATCCAGACCCGGGAGCACCAGCGACGCCGGGACTCGGAACGGGCGATGCGCCGGGACGCGACTCGCTGGGGTTGCGCGCGTCCGGGTCGGCAAAGGCCGTCGAAGCAAGTACTGCCGCAATCACGAGCATCGCGCAGCGGGGAGCCAATGGGGATGTTTTCATAATGAGATGTGGTTAGAGGCCGAACGCGCTCATGAGTGTGCTGTCGATGCGCGAGGAGTCGCCGAGCCCGTTGTCTTCTCGGAAGCTGCGGATGCCTGCGCGGGTGCCGCTGCCGGCGTCGCCGTCGATGGCACCGGAATAGTAGCCGCGCGATTTCAGTTCGCGCTGCACGCGCGAGACCGTCGAACTGCCAGCACTGTCGGAAGAATAATACCGGCGGTGCTGACGTTAATATGGCGGTGGCGGCGGGACGAGCAGCTCGGCGATCGGGCCCGGGCCGCGGAACGGGCCGCGGAACGGGCCGCGTCCGGGGCCGGGGCCAAAGGGGCCGCCCGGACCGCCGGGCGGAGGCTGCGCGACGGCGACGGTGACCACGCCGATGGCAGCGATGAGGGTGAGAAGGCGGGGGAAGAGAGGTGAAGTTTTCATGATGGGCTGAGGAGGGTTTGGGACCGGGGATCATGGACGGCGGGAGACCATTTTGTGTTCAGCCAAACTGCGGTTCATCGAAATTCCCAGATGCAAATCATGCCCATGCAATTCGATCGCGGCTGCGGCGAAGCGGGAAGATTTTGTCGCCGTTTTCATGACACAGGTATCGTGAGTTCCCGCGTCGGCGGCTGTATCAGCGGCGCTTTCCGCGGCGA
>JBBQJR010000236.1:0-5471 GCA_038326125.1 Chthoniobacterales bacterium | reverse complement strand
GTTTCCTTGTCGAGCCGGTGCACGATGCCGGGGCGCTCGATGCCGCCGATGCCGCTGAGCGACGTGCAGTGGTGGAGCAGCGCGTTCACGAGCGTGCCGCCGGCGTGGCCGGGCGCGGGATGCACGACGAGGCCGGGCGGTTTGTTGATCACGATGAGATCGTCGTCCTCGTGCAAAATTTCGAGAGGGATGTCCTCGGCGAGATTTTCCGACGAGACCACGGGCGGTACGGTGAGGACGATCTGCTCGCCGCCGCGCAGCTTGCACGAGCGTAGCTTGGGCTCGCCGTTCACGAGGACGTGGCCTTCCTGCATGAGCGCCTGAATGCGCGAGCGCGAGAGCTCGGTGATGCGCGCGGCGAGGAAATGATCCAGCCGCGAACCGGCGTCGCCGGGCTCGGCGAGAAACTCGAAACGCGCGTCGCTCACTTGGCGGCGCGGGGTTTGGCCTGGTGGCCCGAGACGCGTTTCAGCGCACAGGTCTCCGCCGCGTGGATGACGAGATCCGCGACCCGCCGCCGCAGCCGCGCGCCGCGCACCAGCAGCCACGCGACGGAGGCCGCGGAAAAAATCCAGAGCCAGCGATCGTGCGCGTGCGAAAAAATCTGCCGGTAGAGCAGCGTGCTCAGCAGGATGACGCTGACGAGGAAAGTCGTGGGCACCATCATGAGCCCGAGTTCCACGCGCGTGAGGCATTTCGGGCCGCCGTGATATTCGGTGACGGTCGCCATTTTGATGCTCCACCACAGGTTGCCGTACACGAGCACGTCCCACGATTTCCAACCCGTGTCCGTCGAGTAGCGCCAGCCTTCATCCTCGAGCAGTCGTGCGGTTTCGGTGATCAGCGCCTCGCGGCCCTGGCCGGTTTCATTCCAAAAATCAATCCGCCCCGCGCGGCCCGAGTGCGCTTCTTTCGCGATGCCCGGCTCGGGCTTCGAGATGACGGCGGCGGGCGTGCGCTTGAATTTGAGCCAGGTAAAATAGCGCGCCCAGCCGCGGCCGAGCGGCTGCATGAAGGCGAGGAACGCGACGAGCAGCCGCGCGCGGATGGAGTCGAATTTTGGCTCGATGCGAATGTTGATCATCCAACTCAGCGCGACGCTGACGGTGCCGAGCAGCATGAGCACGGGCACGATGCGCAGCCATTCGAGCGGAATGCCGAGCACGCCGACGAAAACCGTGAGCGCGATCCATTCGATGCTGCTGAGGTACGCCGCGACCTGCGATTGCTGCGCCGGGTAGAGCGACTGGAAAAGCCCGTAGCCGAAGACGCCGTGATAGATCAGCGGGCGGCTGAAAAACCAAGTGAGCCGCGGCGCGCCGTAAATTTGCCCCTTCCATTTTGCCGTGCCCGTCGGGCCGAAAAAAATGAGGTGCTGGAACCGCAGCAGCGCCTCGGCCTCGCCGTATCCTTCCTGCTGTTTGCGAAAGGCCTTCAGCGTGAAGCGCCGGTAGTGCCACACGATCGCGCTCGGTGAAAATGCGACCTCGCCGCCCGCGGTTTGCAGGCGCCAGCAAAAGTCCACGTCGTCGCCCGCCTTCGTGTATTCCGTGTCGAAGCCGCCGACGAGATCGAACGCCCAGCGCCAGTACGCCATGTTGCAGCCCGGCACATGCTCCGCGACGAAATCGGTGAGCAGCACATGGCTCGGTCCGCCGGGGCTCGCGGACACGGCGGCCTGCACCCAGTTCACCGCGGGCGGCGAAATATTCGGCCCGCCGACGCCCGCGTAGCTGCCGCTCGTGAGCACGGCCATGAGGTAGTAGAGCCAGTCTGCATCGGGCATGCAGTCGCTGTCGGTGTACGCAAGCACTTCGCCGGACGAAGCGTGCGCGCCGACGTTGCGGGCGGAGCTGAGGCCCATGTTTTTCTGCACGACACTGACGAAATGCGGGAGCTTCGCGTCCGGGACTGCGCGCTCCGTCTCCCAGCGCGTCACGATCTTCTGCGTGTCGTCCTTCGAGCCGTCGTCCACGAGGATGATTTCAAAATCCGGGTAGCGTATGCGGTCGAGCGCGCGCAGGCATTCGCCGAGCGTTTTGCCGCCGTTGTAGCTGCACACGATCACGCTCACTTTCGGATACGATTTCAACGGCACGACGCTCGTGATCGGCGCACCGGTGCCGAGCTTGGCCTGCAAAGTGTGGAAGGCTTTCTTCGGTTTTCGATCCTCCGTCACGAGGCCGAATTTCCAGTCCGTGACTTCGTTGCCGCCGGTGAACCACTCGTCCGTCCACGAGAAAAAAATCGTCCCCGCCGCGCCGCCTTTCACGACGACCTCGAGATGCCAGTCGAGCACCTCGGCCTGCCGGTCTTCGCCATTCCGCAGCGTGTCCATGCCGAATTCCCCGAGGATGAGCGGCTTCTCCTCCGCGATGTTTTGCAGCCGCGCGAGGTAGCGCTCGAAGTCCGCGCGCCGCTCAAGGTACACAGTCAGCGAGAGAAAATCCACGTTCGCGGGCCGCAGATATTCCGTCGGCGGAAAGCTCGCGTAGCTGTAAAGCGGGCGCGGATCCGTCTCGCGCGCGACTTCGATCAGGCGCTCGAGGAAACGCTGCACGCGGTCCGCGCCGAGCCAGCGGATGATCGTCGTGGAGACTTCGTTGCCGACGAGATAGGCGAAGATCGCCGGGTGCCCCTTGTTCTTCCCGACCACATCGCGCACGACCTGCACGATCTGCTTTTTCAGCGCACGCGAATTCAGGAATTCGACGTGCTGCGTCCACGGAATGCTCACGAGCACGCGCAGCCCGAGTTCCGCCGCGAGGTCGAGCAGCCAGCGCGCGGGGACGTGATAGACGCGGATGAGATTGATGCCCACCTCGCGCATCAGCACAAAATCGCGCCGCGCCTGCTCCGGCGAACTCATGAACTCGCCGTCCGCATTTGGCCGGAACGGCCCATAAGTCACGCCGCGCAAAAACCACGGCTGTCCGCCCTCGAAGAAGAACTTCGCGCGCACGGTGATGGGCGGGAGTTCTGCGGCGGGCGCGGTGGGTGCGGACATGCGAGCGCGGGTTTGTAGGGTCGTGGGCCCGGCACCGCAAGCACGCTGGCAGCGCGGCCGCAAGCACGCTGGAAGCGCGCGCTCCCCGGAATCTGCGCGCTGGGGGAGCGCGTGCTTCCAGCACGCACGTCCGCGCATCCTTGCGCGGACGGGGCGTGCATCCTGCGCGCGGAAGGCCGTGTGCAGGATGCACCCCCGAGTCCGGCAGGATGCCGGACTCTGCGCGCTGGAAGCGCGCGCTCCCCAGCGCAATCCCTCCGCATTGCGACGCGAAGCGTTGCTGGTGGGCACCTTTCCCATTGACGCCACGCGCCGCCCTCGTTCTCCTCCCCGCCGATGTTGGTGGATCTGTTTCCAGTTTGGCGGAACATCGCGCGCGGCGCACGCGGAGCGGCGGGGCCATTTCCGGGTGTGGCGGGATCGTTCAGCCATACGGCGGGATCACTCCGCCACGGCGCGGGATCGCTCCGCGGCGAGGGATCATTCCGCGACGCCAGGAAATCATCCCGCGGTGTGGTTTGTGTGAAAATGTGCCGACAATACCCGAACCGCACTTTTTCCAGATTTCCCCGCTCCACAACTGTCATCGCACGAGTGACCGTATTCCATTACCGAAAGATACTTTTCCATTTCCACATGATTTATCTCTTGCCGGCTGTGCGATATGTCTTAGGCACGTTGCCATTTCTGTTCGTTGCCTTCGCGGCGTGTTTTGTCCGACCCACTCCGGTTATGTCCGGCCCCACGCCGTTTCAATACGGCGAAGACCAGACTGCGCCGCGCACCGAAGTCCGCGATCCATGCATTATTCGCGAAGGCGATACTTACTATCTCGTCTTCACCATGTGGCCGTTTCGCAATCGCGAAGAAAAATTTCTCAACGAACCGAATCAAGGCGGATCGCCCGGCATTGCGCTTTATTCGTCGCGCGATTTGAAGTCGTGGAAGTTCGAGAACTGGCTCGTGAAGTCGTCGGAGCTGCCTGAAAACTGTCCATATAAGAATCGCTTTTGGGCACCGGAAATCCATAAGATCGGCGGCAAGTTTTATCTCATCTTCACCGCGGACAACTGGCTCAAAAAGGAATTCAATCCCGCCGGCACATGGGGCAGCGCGGGCTATGCGTTCATCGGCATCGCCGACAAAATCACCGGCCCCTACG
Organism: Chthoniobacterales bacterium; assembly: GCA_038326125.1. Classification (GTDB taxonomy): domain Bacteria; phylum Verrucomicrobiota; class Verrucomicrobiia; order Chthoniobacterales; family Chthoniobacteraceae; genus SXWH01. The sequence continues at coordinate 1,302 of JBBQJR010000236.1, read as the reverse complement.
AACACATCACATGGATTCGCGGCGCGGGTTGCGACACGACATTGTTCGCGGATGACGCCGGAAAAACCTACGCCGTGATCCCGCGCGGCAACATTGATATCCAAGAAATCGACCTGACCGGCATCGCACGCGACGAAGTGAAACTGATGGGTAAAGCGCAGCGCATCGTCACCGCGGATAACAGCGACATCGGCGTGGCCGCCAAGCCCGAGTATCTTGAGGGCCCGTGGGTCGAGAAAATCGGCGCAAAGTATTGCCTGTTCTACGCCGAGATTTACAAAGATAAGAACTTTCCCGACTGGCTTGGCTACTGGACCGGCGTCGCGTATGCCGACTCGCCGCTCGGTCCGTGGAAGAAAGACCCGCGCGGAAAGATTTTTTTGGGTGGCCATCTCGCCGTCTTTGATGGTCCGGACGACCGCAAGTGGTTTTCCTATCGCGGCGAAAGAAATGACCCTGCCCACGGCAAACTGTGCATTGACCTAGTCAATTTGGAGCAACCATGAACCGTCCTCCTTACCTCCCGTTGTTGATGCCGCTCGGGGAATTATCCACGCACTTTCGGCGCAAGTGCTCACCAATCGTTTTCGGCTCTGCTAGCACCTTGCTCAGGTCCCTTCGATGAACCCTCCCGTGAGACGTGCTACTTTCCGCGGCATGACCGGGGGGACGGACTACGCGATGATTTCCTTCGCGACTTTTCCGGACACGTCGGTGAGGCGGAAATTGCGGCCCGCGTAGCGATACGTCAGCTTCTCGTGGTCGAGGCCGAGCAGTGAAAGTGCCGTCGCGTGCAGGTCGTGGATGTGCGTGATGTTTTCCACGGCCTTGCCGCCGTGTTCGTCCGTCGCGCCGTGGCTGTAGCCGCCGCGCACGCCGCCGCCGGCCATCCACATGGTGTAGCCTTTGGAGTTGTGGTTGCGTCCGTCGGGCCGGCTGCTGGCGGGCGTGCGGCCGAATTCGCCGCCCCAGATCACGAGCGTGTCCTTCAGCAGGCCGCGCAGTTTCAGATCGGCGAGCAGGCCGGCGATCGGCTTGTCCGTCTGCGCGGCTCCAGCGGAAAGGCGCGACTTCAAATTGTTGTGATGATCCCATCCGCCGTGGCCGACCTCGATGAAGCGCACGCCTGCTTCCGAGAGTCGGCGCGCCATGAGGCACTGCTTGCCGAAGGAGTCGCTCGCACCGCTGCCGATGCCATACAGGTCCAGCGTCGCTTTCGATTCGCCCTTCGTGTCAAGCACGCGGGGGAGCTCGGTCTGCATTTTGAAGGCGAGTTCGTAAGACTGGATCACGCCTTCGATT
>JBBQJR010000235.1:0-5488 GCA_038326125.1 Chthoniobacterales bacterium | reverse complement strand
AACTCACGCACACGCAGCGCGCATTCATGCACGCGCTCGCCGACGCACTGCCGGACACGACGTGGGAGGACGACGCGTTGCAGTCGAAAATCTTCGAAGTTGCGCGGCTCACGCCGATCGATCAGCCGCTCGCCTTCAAGGCGCTTTACCGCGTGATCCTCGACAAGTCCGCCGGCCCAAAAGCCGGCAATCTGCTCGCCTTCCTTGACCGCGATTTCATCCAGCGCCGCCTGCGCGAATTGCCGTTCGACCGTGTGGAATTCTGGAAGGAAACCTCGCTCACGCCCGACGCCCTCCGCGCATGGCACACGAAGGAAGCCGCGAAGATCGCGAGCCACGAGCAGCGCGTGAATGTCGAGGGCGCGGTATTTTCCTCGGAGTACATTTTCACGCTCACCGACGGGAAACGCGTGCTGCGTCGCGTCGTGACCGAAGGCACGCCCGCGGGCGAAGGAGTCCTCGCGTAGCCGGCGTGTCGGGCGTTTGCATTGCGCAGCGTCGGCACCTAGCCTGCACCATTCATGGAGCGCGCGTTCCTCGTCTCATCCACCCTCTGTTTCCTCGCCGGGTTCGCCTACTCGATGTACGCGCTCGGCGCGAAAGTGCGGCAGCCCTCGCGCTGGAATTTCGTGGTGATGCTCACCGGCTTCATTTTGCAAAGCGGCTTCCTGCACTTGCGCAGCAGCGCGGTCGGCCGATGCCCGCTCACGAATCTTTTCGAGGTGCTCGTGTTCCTTTCGTGGTCGGTCGTGCTGCTCTACTTTGTCGTCGGCAGCACCTACCGCCTCTCGCTGCTCGGCACCTTCACCGCGCCGCTCGTCTTTCTGATCCAAGTCGTCGCGCAACTTCTGCCCGCCGCCTCGCAGCCGGCAGTGCGAAAAGTGTCCACCGGGTTCTGGCCCGAGTTGCACGCCGCGATCTCGCTCGTCGCGTACGGCGCGTTCGCGCTCGCGTGCGTCGCGGGCGTGATGTTCCTCGTGCAGGAGCGGCACCTGAAGCGGCACTACCTGAATTCCTTTTTTCAAAATCTGCCGGCCATCGCGAATCTCGCCGTCGCGGTGCAGCGCCTGATGCTCGCGGGCTTCGTGCTGCTCACCGTTGGGATCACCGCAGGATTTTTCGCCGGCCACACGCCCGCCGCCACCATCGCGCTCACCGCCGGCGTGTGGCTGCCGTACGGCGCGATCCTGGTGATGCGGCGCACGCACCGTTTCAGTTCGCGGCGGATCGCGTGGCTCGCGGTCGTCGCCTTCACCCTGGCCCTCGGCACGCTCGGCGTGCTCAGCCTTTTTCACCTCGGCAACTGATGGAAGTCCTCTGCCTCGGCCTCAGTCACAAGACCGCGCCCGTCGAGACCCGCGAGCGTTTCGCGATCGGCGATGCGCTCCTCGGCGAATTCAGCTCGCTGCTCGCGCAGACTCCGGGAGTGCATGAGGCGGTGCTCGTCTCGACCTGCAACCGCGTCGAATACTACGCCGCCGCCGATGATCCCGCGGCGGCGTTGCGGGCAGTCGCTGATTTCATCGCGGAAAAAACGGGGCATGCGCCGGTCGAGCCGACATTCGTCGGGCTGAAGAGCGCCGAGAGCATCCGGCATCTTTTCCGCGTCGTGAGCGGACTGGAGAGCATGGTGCTCGGCGAGACGGAGATTCTCGGCCAGGTGAAAAAGGCGTATCTCGCCGCGCACACCGCGGGCGCGACTTCGCGCACGCTGAACAAACTTTTCCAGCGCGCATTCAACGTCGCGAAGGAGGTGCGGACGAAGACGAGCATCACACGCGGTGCCGTGAGCGTCGGCAGCGCGGCGGTGGAGCTGGCGGAGAAAATCTTCGGCAAACTCGATGCGTGCAACGTGATGGTGCTCGGCGCAGGCGAGACCGCGGAGATGACCGCGAAGTCGCTGCAATCGCGCGGCGCGAAGGCGATCTTCGTCTCGAACCGCACGCACGAACGCGCCGTCGCGCTTGCGGAAATGCTCGGCGGACGCGCGGTCCATTTCGACGAGTGGGAGCGCGAGTTTGACGCGATGGATATCCTGATCGGCTCGACCGGCGCACCGCACGCGGTGGTGACGAGCGCGAAGCTTTCGCCGCTCATGACGCGCCGGCAGGACCGCCCGCTTTTCTGCATAGACCTCGCGGTGCCTCGCGACATCGAGGCCACCGTGAACGACATCGAAGGAGTGTACCTTTACGACATTGATGCGCTGCAGGGAATCGCCGAGCAAAGTATGAACGTGCGGCGGCAGGAACTGGTGCGGTGCGAGGAAATGATCGAGCGGCACGTCACGGAATTTTCGAAATGGCTCGCGGTGCCGCATCACGGTTTCGGCGGAAATGCAGGGATGCATCCGGAGGGCGCGAAGTGAACCTGAGACTTTTGAGAAAAAACAAGGATGGGGCAGATGTTTGGAACCACGGATTTCACGGATGGGCACGGATGGGAGGGTTCTGCTCTGAAAACCATCCGTCTTATCCGTGCAATCCGTGGTTAAAACATCTGCGGAATCCTCGCGTGACGGCATTACGCAGAGGGCCGAATTTGACTGACCGCGGGGAAATCACCTGTCAGCGGGAGTTACGCAAAGGCGCGAAGGCGCAAAGAGCACACTCTTCCTTTGCGCCTTCGCGTCTTTGCGTGCCCCCCAAAGCGTCCTTCGCGGGCAGTGCGCGGATCATTTTTGCGAAGCACAACTGCCCATGATGACGACGCTTCGAATCGGCACGCGCGGCTCCGCGCTCGCGCTCGCGCAGGTGGATCTCACGGAGGCGGCGCTCGCGCGCGTGCTGCCGGAACTGAAGACCGAGCGGGAGATTTTCATCACGCGTGGCGATCAGAAACTCGATCTGAATCTGCTCACGCGCGGCGGGGGGGGAGGAAAAGGATTGTTCACGCGCGAACTCGAAGACGCGTTGATCGAGGGGCGCATTGATCTCGCGGTTCACAGCCTGAAAGATCTTCCCGGACACAATCCCGAGGGCCTGGAGATTGCCGCGGTTTTGCAGCGCGCGCCGACTGCGGACATCCTTGTGAGCAAGATCGCGGGCGGGCTCGATGCGCTGCCGCACGGCGCGCACGTGGGCACGAGCAGCGTGCGCCGCGCGCGTCAGCTCGCGTGGCTGCGCGATGATTTCAAGATTGTCGAATGGCGCGGCAACGTGCCGACGCGGCTGCGGAAGCTCGGCGAGCGCGCGGAGGTTTCCGCCATCGTGCTCGCGGAAGCCGGGCTGCGGCGACTCGGCTGTGCGCTGGATTTGGAGCAGGGGACTTTGAAATTTGACGGTGGCGAGTGGCACGCCTCGTCGCTCGCGGAGAAAATGATTCCGGCGATCGGGCAGGGGGCGATCGCGCTGCAGATTCGCGCAGATCGCGAGGAGGTGCGCGCGGTGCTCGCGCGGATCAATCACACGGCGACGATGACGGCGATCCGCGCGGAGCGTGAGCTGCAGCGGCTGCTTTCGGGCGACTGCTCGCTGCCGGTGGGTGTGCAGACGGAGTTGCGCGACGGCCGCATTTTCATGCGCGGAATTCTTTTTTCCGAGCCGGGCAAACCGCCGGCCGAGGGCGAGGCGAGCGGTGATGCGAATGCCCCGGAGCGGGTCGCCGCGGAGCTTTTCAAAAAGCTGTGCGGTGAGGCGACACGGTAGGTGAGGATTGGAATTTAGCGCGGCGCGCGTGGAGCGCCGTCCGTCTCGGCGGCCACTGCGACACCACGCACAGCGTCACTTCTCACGCGCTCACAACGCCGAACAAAATTTGGGCCAGCGGCGGATGTGGTGGCCGGCGGGACGCGCGGCGCTCCACGCGCGCGGCGAGGTTGCACTTGCCGCGAGGGCGCTGGCTCGGACACGGTTTGGGCATGTCGCGCGCTGAAATGAAATCGAAGGGAATCTGCTATCTTGCCGGAGCAGGGCCGGGCGATCTCGGGCTGGTGACGCTGCGGCTGCGCGAGGTGATGGAGACGGCGGAAGTCGTCGTGTACGACGCGCTGTGCAACTCGGAGATTTTGCAGTGGGCACCGGCGGGCGCGGAGATCATCTACGCGGGAAAACGGGCGGCGCAGCACGCGCTGAAGCAGGACGAGACGAATGCGCTGCTCGTGGAAAAGACGAAGGCGGGAAAGCGTGTCGTGCGGCTCAAGGGCGGCGATCCGTTTGTGTTCGGGCGCGGCGGTGAGGAGGCGCTGGAATTGGTGAAGGCGGGGCTGCGCTTCGAGGTGATTCCGGGCATTTCGTCCACGGTCGCGGCGGGTGCGTACGCGGGCATCCCGGTGACGCATCGCGAGCACACTTCGCAGCTCACCATTTTCACCGGGCACGAGGATCCGACGAAGCCGGAAAGCAAGCTGGACTACATTCAGCTCGCGAAAAATCCGGGGACGAAAGTGATGCTGATGGGCGTGGAGCGCATCGGCGTGATCGCAGCGGAACTGATCGCGCACGGTGCGCGCGCGGACTTGCCGGTCGCGCTGATTCGCTGGGCGACGACGGGGCGGCAGCAGACGCTGGTGGGCACGCTCGCGGACATTGCGGCGAAAGTGGAGGCGGCAAAATTCAAAGCACCGGCGGTGGCGATCATCGGCGATGTCGTGAAGCTGCGGGAGTCGCTGAACTGGTTCGAGTCGCGGCCGCTTTTTGGCAAACGCATCGTGGTGACGCGCACGCGCAAGCAGGCGGGCGCGCTCACTTCGCGGCTGCGGGAACTCGGCGCGGATGTGCTGGAGATTCCGACGATCCGCATCGAGCCGCCGGAGGACAGGAAGGCATTCGTGCAGATGATCGCGGATTGCCACGGCTACGACTGGATCGTGTTCACGAGCCCGAACGGCGTGGAGGCATTCTTCGAGGCATTCTACAAAATCAACAAGGACGCGCGGGAAATCGGCGGCGTGCGCATCGCGGCCATCGGCCCGGCGACGGCGGCGAAGGTGCGCGAGTACCGGCTGAGCGTGGATCTGCAGCCGGAGGAATTTGTCGCGGAGGCCGTCGTGAAAGCTTTTGAAAAAGAGGGCTCAGTGGACAACCTGCGCATTCTCATCGCGCGGGCGCAGGAGGCGCGCGATGTCTTGCCGGAGGCGCTGACGAAGCTGGGCGCGATCGTGGATGTGGTCGCGGTTTATCGCACGGTGCCGGAGACCGAGGATCGCTCGGGTGCGATCGCGCGCTTCCGCGAGGAAGGTGCGGACTTGGTGACTTTCACGAGTTCCTCCACGGCGGAAAATTTCATGGCGCTGAAATTGCCGCTGCCTCCGAATTTGCAGACGGCATCCATCGGGCCGATCACCTCGGCGACGATGCGGAAGCTCGGGCTGAAGGTGGATGTCGAGGCGAGCCGTTACGATATTCCCGGATTGCTGGAGGCCGTGCGCGCGCACTTCGCGGCACCCGCAGGAGGCCGCGGTCACATTTGAGCGTGCTTGGCGCGGAACTGGCTAACTGCCTTCCGCATGGTCGAACCTCAGCCCGACAACATCAGCGCTCTCCCGCAC
>JBBQJR010000234.1:0-5502 GCA_038326125.1 Chthoniobacterales bacterium | reverse complement strand
GGAGTTTGCTAATGACAAAAGCGGCGCGGGTGTTTTAGAATAAAGGAGCACACCCGCCCAGCGGGGCGCGTAGCTCAGTTGGTTAGAGCGCCTGCTTCACACGCAGGAGGTCGCAGGTTCGAGTCCTGCCGCGCCCACCATCAGTGTCCCTTGCAGACACGCCATGAATGTCACCCTCTTGGCAGTTCGTATTCCACAACTTCAGAACTCCTGAGATCGCGGAAATCAGGATGATCCGCCGGGCGTCCGCTCCCTTGGCGCAAGAGTTGAAAGCGCATTTCCGGTCGCGGCTCGTTTGATTACAGTACTTTAACGAGCCGCGACCGGGAGGGAGCGGACGCCCGGCGGATCATGAGATCAAGTGAAATTCCTCGAACCGCCAAAATCGTCGGGCGACTTCAGGGGTTCTGAACTTGAACGGTATCGCCCGCCAAGCTTACCTCGATCACGGTATTGACCAGATCTTTTCCCGCCAGATGGATGAAGTCCGCCCTGTTATTGGTCACGAACGTAAACTCATCCGTGCCGATCCGCTCCGCCAAAGCTTGCGTCCTGCGCCACCGCAACAATCGACTCATGCAGGCATTCGTCGATCAGGAATCTCATGCTGTCGTGAGCAGACGGGAAAGGGGGAATGACTTCCCCCCTCGTGGCTTCTTTCCTTGCCATGGACGCCGGCTCGGACGCCCGCGCCGTGGAAACGCATGCATGTACAATGGGGCAATCAAGACCTTCTCCATGCCCAAAGACGGATAGCCCTCAAGGATTTCCTCTGGGGTCGCCCCCTGGGCAAGCATGTCGGCCACTGAATCCACCGGAATCCGGGTTTTTTTGTAAACGGGGGTTCCGCGCATGATGTCCGGGTCGCTGACCACCATCGCCTCGATACGCGCGAGTAGCTTCAACTGGCTCTCCACCTTGCGTCGTGCCGGCTTGATTTCGATGCGAAGTGCGCTCGCATTGCCGATGGACAGTTCGTCTGTTTTCGGAGATCGCTCTATCGATGATGCGATCTCCCGCCTTGTTCCCAAAGGAAGGAGACGAAGTCCTTCGGTCTCTAGTTGAAGGAAGATCAGATGCTCTTTCGAGAGCAGGCGCCGGATGGTTGCGCCAGATCGGGTGGTCCGGGGCCGAATCAAGCCGCTGTCAATCGCCTTGTGAACTGCCGACAGCGGTAAGCCCGTCAAGGCAGATGCCTGAGCAGGTGTATATTCAGCCATGATTTAATTCTACTCCATCGAGAGTAGAATTATGCGAGGACCTTCTCCGGGGCGCGCAGAACACAGGCAGAAAGTCGAAGGTTCGAGTCCTGCCGCGCGCGCCGCTGCAAGCGCCCTAATTCCCCGCACCCACGACCACCCGATACGAGTACCCCTGCTCAGTCAAAAACAACTTCCGATGATGCGCGAAAACCTCCTCGCGCGTATCCCGTGAGACCAGCGTGAAGAAATGCGCGCCGCGGCCGCCGGCCTTGGGCCGCAATATCCGCCCGAGCCGCTGCGCCTCTTCCTGCCGCGAGCCGAATAAGCCGGAGACCTGGATAAGCACGTCGGCGTCGGGCAGATCGACGGCGAAGTTCCCCACCTTCGAGAGCACCAGGCAGTGCAGTTCGTTGCGGCGAAATCGCTCGTAGATCCGTTCCCGGTCCGCCTGCGGCGTCTTGCCGGTGATCAGTGGCGCGCCAATCTCCTTGGCGATTGATTCCACCTGGGCCAGATACTCGCCCATCACGAGGATGCGCCCTTGCGGGTGCGCCGCGATGAGTTCGCGCAAGCGTCCCAGCTTCGCCGGGTTCTCGGCAGCGATGCGGAATTGCGACCGCCGGTCCGCAAGCGCGTACTCCATCCGCCGCGCGCCGCTCATGGGAATCCGCTCCTCCACGCAGGCCGCGGTGGCGATCCACGCCTGGCTCTCCAGATCCTTCCACGGGACATCGAAGCGCTTCGGCCCGATCAGCGCGAACACGTCTCCCTCGCGGCCATCCTCCCGCACCAGGGTCGCGGTGAGCCCCAATCGACGGCGCGCCTGCAAGTCCGCGGTCGCCCGAAACACAGGGGCGGGCAGCAGATGCACCTCGTCGTAAATAATCAGCCCCCAGCCACGCGCTGCAAACAGCTCCAGGTGCGGAAACTCCCCGTTACGATCGGCGCGCCAGGTCAGCATCTGATACGTGGTCAAAGTGACCGGCCCGGTGTCCTTCCGCTCGCCCGTGTACTCGGCGATGTCCTCCGCGCGCAACGTTGTCTTGTCCAGAAGTTCGCGCCGCCATTGCTGGACTGAGGTATTACTCGTGGTAAGAACCAAAGTATTCTGCCCCACCAGTTCCATCGCCGCCATCGCGACGATGGTCTTTCCCGCGCCACACGGAAGAACGATTACCCCGCTGCCGCCGCGCTCGGATCCGGCCTGATGGAAGGCCTCGGCCGCCTGGCGTTGGTAATCGCGAACCACGAATACGGCGCTTTCACGCAGTCCGATCGGGAACGGCTCGCCCTCAACATAGCCCGCCAGATCTTCAGCGGGAAAGCCGGCGGCAATCAGCGCCTGTTTCAGAACCCCGCGCTGAGACGGATCGATGCGAAAGCTGGTCAAGCCGATGCGATCGGCAAGGAAGCGGCCTGAATAGCGGTCGCGCGACAAGCGTTCCGCGGCCGTTTCGTCGAAGCAGGTACAGCGCAGCCAGCCGTCCTCGCGTGTGATGACAACTCTTCCGTATCGCGCGGCGAGATCGAGAATCTCCTGCTCAACGCCCGGTGGAAGGGCGTAGCGAGCATGCTCGCCGAGCGCCGTCACCATTTGTTCCGCAGCCATGCCCGCCGCGCGGGCATTCCAGATCGAGAGCGGCGTCAAGCGATAGGTGTGAATATGCTCGGGGCTCTTGACGAGTTCGGCGAAAGGCGCAAGCGCGGCCCGGGCCTCCGCGGCGCGCGGCGCGTGCGTGTCGAGCAATACGCTCGAATCGCTCTGCACGATGAGCGCGTTGTCCGGGGCCACAGCCATGCGTCTATTTCCCCGCCAGCAGATAGCCCGAATCCCGCAAACCGCGCCGGAATGCCGCCTCCGAGGACGCCGGAACCACCAGGTGCCGCTCCCCGGCCCGCATGCAATGCTTGCGAGTCTTCGTATCGTTGGCGATCAGCGCGGCGAGCGCGGCATCGGCGCACTCCACAAGGCGGCCGAGCCCGCGGTCATGAAGCAACGTGCAGCGTGCTTCGGCATCTTCGAGCAGCCGCGCCACCGTATCGGGAATCTCTCCGCTGCGCGCCTTCATGAACTCGCGGAATTCCGCCACCGGCCGGCCCTCTTCGACGGCGGCAAGAAGTTTAGCCATCTCGATCCGCCACACGAAATCGGAAACCGGCGTGGCATAAGCGTTCAGGGCCAACCGGTCGCCTGCTTCCAACGCAGTGCCATCGGCCACGATCTCCAGGTTCGGCAGCACGCGAAGGACCTGTTTCATCTCTACCGGCGCAGACGTGTAGGCGGTCGCAATATCCAGGCACCATGCGCCGAGCGGGGTGATGCGGAAATACAGCAGCCCGTCATAACGGCTGAAGAATGGCAGCTCGTCAGTTCCCCACATATCGCGGTAATCCCGGCGAGCGCCCGCGGGCGGGATTAGAGCGACATCGACGATACCAAGAGTAGAGGCGTATTCCAACAGCAAAGCCATGATGTAGCGCACGTTGAGAATACGCGCGTTGCCGTCGAATCCTAGCGAACCGTATTGAGCTTCGCAAATGTATAGGCCCCACGCATCTCGAGCCACCTCGAAGTCGTTCCCCGATGCCTGCATGTACCGCCGGAACTCGTCAATCTCGATCCACTTACCGGCTGGGCATTCCCCAAGGCTGGCGTCAATCGCTCCCCGCCGCGAGGACGCCGCGGTGAGGCCACGTTTCCCCTTTCCGGTTTGTCCCTTGATGCAATCGATGCGCGCCAACTCGTCGGCAACGGATGTACCAAGCCACTTACTCCACAGTGTGCGGATCGTGCCGGCGGCGGGTTCGGAGAGCGCCTTCCTGCCCGCCTTGGTCAGTTGCAGCTTCGTCCCTGAAAGCTGTGCGAGCCCTCCCGCCTGGATGAGCATCGGCCAGGCGAAAGCGCGGATCGGCCCGGCGTTCTCGTCTTGGTATTGGTTTGTGGAGGGAACGTGCGGATAGTAGTCGCCGCCCTCCAGAATCGCGCCGATCGCGGCGACCGTCGATGCCGACGGTCTGCGCGTGGCGTCGCTGACGGCCACTTTCCCGCCATCGATGAGCCGCAGAACAGAGAGCAACTCCCGTTGCGCCGCCCGTTCGCGTTCATGCACGGCGATCGGAACGGGTTCGGTCCCTTCTTCGCGGATACGTGTTTCGAGGTTCCATCGCGAATATGGGCGGTCGAACGTCTCCTCGATCACATCGTCAAATGCAATCTCGTGCGCCCGCGGGGCTGGCACGAATGCTTTGAGCCGCTGCTTGAGATCGGCCGGAATGAAGCCGTGATAAAAGATGAACCCCAACAGCGACGGCTTATCGGATTTGTATTTCTGCGACGTACCCCAGTTCGGATCTTTGCCGTACTTGGCGCGAAACCGAACTCCATCGAACCGCGCCGAGCCGCTGTGGATGGTTTCAGAGACGGCTGCCTTTTGCAATTCATCGAGCCCCTCCCACACCTTCCGAAGTCCTTCGCCCCCCAGAAACCGGACGATGACGGCGGCGGCGTCCGCCTTTCGCGAAGGCACTTGTTCCGGCGTGAGCGCGGCGAGCATTTTGACTACATCCAGGTTGGTATTTTCGAGGGCGGCCTCCACGGTAAGTAAGTTATCCTCGGTCAGGTAGTGTTTCATGGCTAAGGCTTCGGCTCAGTAGTCATCTTGAAGTCGTCCGTGCGGAACGGCGTCACCGGCAGCCCTTCGTTCGAAAACAGATTGGCCACGGGATTATCCGCCCACGCATAACGCACCGCAACCGGCGCGGCAACTTCATCGCTCCAGACTTCCACCGCATCTTTGCCCGTCACCTTGCCCTTCGCCCAGTGCCACACCTTGTCCACGCCGCAGATGGCGAAGCCGCGGGCGTCGGCGACATCGAACGGCCGCAGGCTGCTGCCGAACATGTCGAGCTTGATCGCCGCTTTATTGCCCTTAATCGACATGCTCTCAAATTCGGGGCTGCGATACGCCATCTTCATTCCGTAGTCCTTCACGAGCGCCCAGCGTACGAGCCGCGCTGCAACATCGTGTTTGTTTTTCGGGTGGATGTCTTTGCCCTCGCCAAGATCGGTGATGACTGCCTGGCCGGTATTCGGTAGCTTCATGGTTTGCGTCTGGGTCTCGCGCAGTTCGGCCCAAGTGCTGTCGCCGGGATTCGGTTTCTCCGGGTTGAAGTCGGCAAGTTGCACCCAATAGAAAGAGAAGTCCCCTTGGCCCTGCTCCGCGCGCCATTGCTCGATCAGGAATGGAAAGAGGCTCTTGTATTCGTAGGCGCGGCTCGCATTCGACTCGCCCTGATACCA